>CAIYET010000799.1 GCA_903925285.1 Candidatus Hydrogenedentota bacterium
AGACGCCCAAGTCCATGGCGGCATTTGTCAATCTCAAGAAGATCTGCGAAGAACATCTGGCAGGCCGGTATCAAATCCAAGTGATTGACCTGCTGGAAAACCCACGCCTGGCGGATGGCGACCAGATCCTCGCCATCCCGACGCTGGTGCGGCATCTGCCGGAGCCTGTTCGCAAGATCATCGGCGATCTCTCCAACACCGAGCGCGTGCTGATCGGGTTGGACCTACTGCCGAGGCGATAGGAGGATACCATGTCAGAAGAACAAGTGCACGATTCGACGGAAGCGTTTGAACGGGCGCTGGCCAGCCCGCGGGAAGAACGCTACGTGCTACGGTTATACGTGACCGGCATGACGCCGAAATCCGCCCGTGCCATCGCCAACGTCAAGACAATCTGCGAGGAACACCTGAAGGGGCGCTACGATCTGGAGGTGATAGACCTCTATCAACGGCCCCAACTGGCGGAGGGCGAACAGATCATCGCCGCGCCGACACTCATCAAGGACTTGCCGCTCCCACTGAAGCGCGTTATCGGCGATTTCTCCAACGCCGAGCGGGTGCTGGTGGGGCTGGATTTGAGAAGGAAAACGTGATGCAGAAGAGTCCCACAATCCAAGAGCAACTCCTCGCCGAGAACGAAGACCTGCGCGCACGGCTGAACGAGGCCGAAGAGACTTTGCGTGCCATTCGTAGCGGCGAGGTGGATGCGCTCGTCGTCTCGGGCGCGGGCGGCGCGCAGATTTTTACGCTCAAGGGCGCCGATCATGCCTACCGGGCTCTGGTCGAGGAGATGAACGAAGGGGCGCTCACCCTGACAGCGGAGGGCCTGATTCTCTATGCCAACCGGCGCTTTGCCGAGATGCTCAAGACGCAGCGCGAAACGCTGATCGGGTCCGCCATCCACACCTGGATTGCGCCCGCCGACCAAGGGATTCTCCAAGAGCTACTGGGGCGAGACGATACGCAGTCCTCACGCAAAGAAGTTCTAATGCTCGCCAGCGACGGAACGACGGTGCCGGCGTATCTCTCCATCAACAGTTTTCAGTCGGACGAGATGCTGGAAGTGCTATCCATGGTGGCAACCGAACTGACCATGCAAAAACGCATCGAGGCGCTTGCCTATTCCGAAAAGTTGGCGCGGGACTTGCTTTTGGCCAGCAAACAATCAAGCAATGTGTTGCTGAGCGTGATCGAGGACCAGAAGATAGCGGAGGTGGCGCTCCGGGAAAGCGAAGACCTACTTCAAAGCACGCTGCTAGACTTGAAAGATTCGAACACGGAACTCGAACAATTTGCCTACATCGCCTCGCACGACTTGCAGGAGCCGTTGCGAATGGTCGGGAGCTATGTCCAGCTTCTGGAACAAGAGTACAAGGGAAAACTCGACGAAGAGGCCGAGAAATGGATTCGTTACATCGTCGAGGGCGCCACTCGAATGAAGGATTTGCTCCATGGTCTCTTGCTGTACTCGCGCATCGACACACGGGGCAAACCGTCCGCCGAGACGGACTCAGCCGATATCCTGCGGGATGTCATAGCCAACCTGCAGACAGCTATCGAAGAAGACCACGTGGAAGTAACGTGGGATGCCCTTCCCATCGTCATGGCGGACAGCGTCCAGTTGATGCAACTATTCCAGAACCTGCTCAGCAACGCCATCAAGTTCCACGGAACCGAAGCGCCGCGGATCCACGTGGGCGCGGTTCGCAAAGACGATACGTGGCTCTTCTCCGTCCGCGATAACGGCATCGGGATTGAGGAGCGTCATGCGGAACGCATCTTCACTATTTTCCAGCGCCTTCACACGCGGGAAGTATACCCGGGAAACGGCATCGGCCTCAGCATTTGCCGGAAGATTGTGGACCACAACAATGGCCGCATTTGGGTCGAGTCCCGTCCGGGCGAAGGCTCCACATTTCACTTCACATGGCCAGACGCGATGGACGCCGGAAACGACCAAACCAAAAGGATTGAACAATGACAAAACTGAGTGTTGTGCCTATCGAGATCCTCATCGTCGAGGATAACCCCGCCGACGTAGACCTGACAAAATTGGCCCTGAAAAAGGCGAAGGTGATGAACATTGTCAACGTTGCGACAGACGGCGAGGAAGCCATGGCGTTCCTGAGGCGGGAGGGAAAGTACGCGGAGGCGCCCCGCCCGGACTTGGTCCTCCTGGATCTCAACCTGCCGAAAAAGAGCGGCATGGAAGTGCTGGCCGATATCAAGAACGATGAGAGCCTAAGCTGCATCCCCGTGATTATGCTGACAAGCTCAGAGGGCGAGATGGATATCTACAAAGCCTACAAATCGCACGCCAACAGCTACGTCACAAAGCCCGTTGAGCTGGACCAATTCATGAAGGCTATCAAGAGCCTTGAAGATTTCTGGCTGGCGGTTGTCAAATTGCCACGGGGCTGAGCGGCGAGAACCACGCCACGATACCGCGAAGGATCTCGAAACAGACGCGAACAACAGAAAAAGAGAGTAGATTGAAATGGCTGAGTCAAATGGTGCCTTGAAGACGGCGGGAACGAGTCTAGCCTCCGCCGCTGAACTGCGTCTTCTTCTTGTGGAGGACAATCCCGGCGATGCGGACCTTATCGCTCGCATGCTCAAGGAAAACGGGATTGCCCTCGCGCAGATTCAGCACGTGCGTCTTCTGTCCGAAGCGATCGAGCAGTTGAAGAAGCAGCCGGTGGACGCCATCATCCTGGATTTGGGTTTGCCGGACAGCGTCGGTCTCGATACGTTGCGCGCGGTCCGCGTAGAGACGCTGGAGGTCGCGGTACTTGTCTTGACGGGGCTTGATGACGATCAGGTGGGGCTGGCCGCCGTCGCGGAAGGCGCCGAAGACTATCTTGTCAAGGGGATGATTGACGGACGGGTCCTCGTGCGCGAATTGCGGTACGCCGTGGAACGCAAGAGGAACAGGCAGCAACTCCGCGAATCGGAGCGGTTCCTCCATGCCTCCATGGATGCGCTCTCCGCCCATATCGCGATTCTTGACCAATCGGGCGCCATTCTGTTTGTCAACGAGGCGTGGCGTGCGTTCGCGGCAAAGAATGACATCGACCTCGAATGCGTCAGCGAAGGCGCCAACTATCTTGCGGTTTGCGACGGCGCAACAAACGAAGATGCCGAAATGGCGAAATGCTTCGCCGAGCGGATTCGCGAAGTCTTGAGCGGCAAACTGTTATTCTATGAGATGGAATATCCGTGCCACAGCCCGTACGAGCAACGCTGGTTCATCGTGCGTGTGACCAGCTTCCAGGGTGACGGATCGCGGTACGCCGCCATCGCTCATGAGAACATCACCGAGCGCAAGCAGGCGGAGGAGGCGCTGTGCGCGAGTGAAGAGCAGTATCGCCACTTATTTGAATCGGCATCGGACGCGTTTCTCCTGATCGACATCGACACAGATCTGGTCATCGATGCCAACCGCATTGCGTCGGAATTATATGGCTACGACCGGGATGAGTTGCTCACCAAGATGAGCACGGATCTGTCGGCGGAACCGGAGGAGACACAACTACGCATCCATGAATCGCAGGCAATCCCCGATCAGGTCCTAAACATCCCACTGCGGCTTCATCGCAAGAAGGACGGAACTGTCTTTCCAGTCGAGATCACCGCGCGGTCTCTTAGCGTGAAAGGACGGCTGGTCCTCTTCGTTGCTGTGCGTGACATCACCGAGCGCAAGCGGGCGGAGGCTGCTTTCGCGTTGAACTCGCAACGCGTGCAAGCGCTGCTGCAACTGAACCAGATGACGCAGGCATCGCTGCAGGAGATTACGGATTTCGGCTTGGAGGAAGCCGTACGGTTGACGCGAAGCACCATTGGCTATCTGGCGTTTCTCAACGAAGATGAGAGTGTCCTCACCATGCACGCGTGGTCGCACTCCGCCATGGCCGAGTGCGCCATCGTGGACAAGCCGATTGTGTACCCTGTCGCGTCCACCGGACTCTGGGGCGAAGCCGTCCGGCAGCGCAAGGCCGTTATCACCAACGATTACGCCGCCGACAATCCGTTGAAAAAGACCTATCCCAAGGGTCACGTGCTCGTGAAGCGTCACATGAACATCCCGGTGTTTGCGGGCTCCCGAATCGTCCTTGTCGCGGGCGTAGGCAACAAAGCCGAGGAGTACGATCAGGATGACGTCCGGCAATTGACCCTGCTCATGGAAGGCATGTGGCGGCTGATCGAGCGCATGCGGGCGCAGGAGGAATTGCGCGTCGCATCCCTCTATGCGCGCAACCTGATCGAGGCCAGCCTTGATCCACTCGTGACCATCAATTCCAACGGCAAGATCACCGATGTAAACAATGCCACAGAGCAGGTGACCGGCGTTTTGCGCGAGATCCTGATCGGGAGCGATTTCTCCGACTATTTCACGGAGCCGGACAAGGCGCGCGAGGGATATCAACAGGTATTCTCGCAGGGGATTGTCAAGGACTACCCGCTCACCATCCGCCATGCTTCGGGCCACACCACGGACGTGCTCTATAACGCCAGCGTGTACAAGACCGAAGCCGGAGAGGTGCAGGGTATCTTCGCTACCGCTCGCGACGTGACGGAGCGCAAGCGGGCCGAGGAAACGCTGCGTGACAATGAACTGAAATACCGCGCCTTGTTCGAGACTGCGGATGATGCCATTCTGCTGTTTGCCGACGATCAGTGGATTGACTGCAACGCAGGAGCGTTGAGAGTATTTGGCTGCACTCGCGATCAGATCATAGGCGCACACCCGAAGAGGTTCTCGCCTCCGACGCAGCCCGATGGGCGGTCTTCAGAAGAGGAGGCCATCAAGAAGATCAATCTTGCCTATGCGGTGGAGCCACAGTTTTTCGAATGGGAACACTGCCGCGCGGATGGAACACCTTTTTCCGCAGAGGTCCGCCTGAATCGGCTGGATTTGGGAGGCAAACCGCATATGCAGGCAATCGTGCGCGATGTCACCCAGCGCAAGCGGGTGGAGGAGGCGTTGGTCGCAAGCGAGGAGCGCTTTCGTGTGGCCGCTCAGTGCAGCAGCGATTTAATCTACGAACGGGACATGCTAACGGGACAGGCGCAATTCTTCGGCGATATTGACGGGCACTTGGGGTACACCCCTGGAGCGTTTCCGCGCTCACTCGCAGGGTGGATGGAGTACATTTATCCTGAGGACCTCTCCCGCGTGATGGAAATACTCCAGGAGACTCTCCTGCACCGCACACCGTACAGTATCGAGTATCGACTACGTAGAGGAGATGGAACCTACGCGGACTGGTCGGACTACGGCGTCGTGATCTGGGATGCCGCGGGAAACCCGATCAAGAACGTTGGGGCGGCCAAGGACGTTACCAGGCGCAAGCGGGCGGAGGAAGCGCTCCGGATCAAGAACCTTGTATTCGATGATGCTATGTCTGCAAACAGTATCGCTGATCTTAACGGCGTTATAACGGAGACCAATGAGACGTTTGTACGGGTTTGGGGATTCTCAAGCAGGGACGAGGTGATCGGCAAACCTATACCGTTTTTTCTGAACGACCAGAACGAGGCCGAAGTGCTGATCACGGCTTTGAACAACATCGGCCACTGGGAAGGAGATTACACCGGGAAGAAGAAAGATGGGGCACCCTTCATCGTCCATAGTTTGGCAACCACGATCACGGATAAAGCAGGAACCGTCATCGGTTATCAATCCGCCTGCATGGATGTCACGGAACAGAAGAGTCTGGAGGAACAGTATCGGCAGGCGCAGAAAATGGAGGCCATTGGGCAACTGGCGGGTGGCGTGGCGCACGATTTCAACAACATCCTGCAGTCGATGGCCGGGTACAGCAGCTTTCTGCTGGACCGCTTGCCGGAACAGGACGAGACGCACGAGTTTGCCGAGGAAATCGCGCTGTGCGTGGACCGGGCCGCAGCGTTGACGCGCCAACTGCTTGCGTTCAGCCGCCGCCAGATCCTGGAGATGGAAGACCTGGATCTCAATGAGGTGGTCCATGGCATAACGAAGATGATTGGGCGCATCATCGGCGAAGACGTCGAGGTGGAGGTCATGAAAGGCCGTCGTTTGGGCAATGTCCTTGCCGACCAGGGGCAGATGGAGCAGGTACTTCTCAATCTCTGTATCAATGCGCGGGACGCCATGCCGGACGGCGGCACCGTTACCATCGAGACGGAGAACGTGGTGATGGACAAGGAGTACTGCGACGCCCACGCGTGGGCCAGCCCTGGACAGTATGTGCTGCTCAGTGTTACGGACACCGGCTGCGGTATGGACGCCGAGATCCAGGCGCGCATCTTCGAACCGTTCTTTACCACGAAGGAATTGGGCAAAGGCACGGGGTTGGGATTGGCCACCGTCTACGGAATCGTGAGACAGCATCAAGGCATGATCCAAGTCTACAGCGAGGTGGGCAAGGGAACGACGTTCAAAGTGTATCTGCCAAGCTTCAAACGTACGGCGTCGACGGTAGGCGCCAAGATCGTCGGACGCGCCACAGGTGGCAACGAAACCATTCTCCTGGCAGAGGACGACGCAACGTTGCGGAAACTCGCGGTGCGCATTCTCGAAAGCGCCGGATATACCGTCCTGTTGGCGGCCAACGGGAAGGAAGCGCTCGATGTGTTCGAGAAACACGCGGCGGACATCAACCTGTGTCTATTGGACGTGGTTATGCCGAAGATGGGCGGGAAGGCCGTGTACGATGCCCTACGCCAGCAGCACCCGCGTCTCCGGTTCCTGTTCTCGAGCGGGTACAGCGCCAACGCTATTCACACGAACTTTATACTTAGAGGGGATATTGAACTGATCCAGAAACCCTATGCGCCGGATGCGCTGTTGCGCAAGGTGCGCGAGGTTCTGGACGGCGTAGGTACGATCTCCGAATCGGACCACACGCAGGAGGGGGATACTAAGTGAAGAGCGCAACGGCAAGCAGCAAGGAAAGAACGGGCATAGGCGAGCCGATCCGCGTGCTCGTTGCGGACGACGATGATCACCTGCTCAAAGTCGTCTCGCGTGAACTGCGCGACAAGGGTTATGAGTGTGTGACCGAGCACGATGGCGCGGCGGCCCTGAAGGCATTCGGCGAAAGGGGTTTCGACGTTGCGCTACTCGACCTCGAGATGCCCGAAATCGACGGATTCCAAGTGCTGGCCGCCTTGCAGCGGGATCATCCGGATACGATTTCCATTGTGTTGACGGGTGCCGGCGATATCCCCCGCGCCGTTAAGGCCATGAAACTGGGCGCATTCGACTTCCTCGAAAAGCCCTGTAATCCACATCTGCTCGAAAGCGCGATCCGGCGTGCGGCCGAGTATCGTCGCGCCCAGCGACACGCGCAGCAGATGGAAGCGGAAGCCAACGAGTCCCGGTCGGCGCTGCAACTGGAGCGGGCGCTCAGTCAGTCACAGAAGCTGGAATCGGTGGGACGCTTGGCGGCGGGAATCGCCCATGAGATCAACACCCCAACGCAGTATGTGGGGGACAACATCGAGTTCCTCCAGATAGCGTACGAGAGCATCGTCAGGCTGCTGGGGGTGTTCCGTCAGATTGTGGATGCTGATGGCAGTGTGGCGCCGGAACTCGTGGCGGAAGCCAAAGACTTGATCGCAACCGCCAACCTCGAGTACCTGATGACCCAAATCCCTCGCGCGATCGAACAGTCGCTCGAAGGCGTCGAACGCATCTCGTCCATCGTCCAGGCCATGAAAGAGTTCTCGCATCCCGGTACGGCGGAGAAGACGTTCGCAGACCTGAACCACTGCATTCGGAGCACGGTAACGGTATCGCGCAACGAGTGGAAGTATGTGGCCGACCTCGAAAGCGACCTGGACGGCGTACTGCCCCCAGTGTGCTGTCTGCCGGGAGAGCTTAACCAGGTCTTCCTCAATCTCATTGTGAATGCGGCACACGCGATTGGCGAAGTGGTGGGCGATGGCGCTACTCAGAAGGGCAAGATAACGATTGGCTCACGGCAGGACGGGGATTGGGTCGAGGTCCGGATTGCGGATACAGGTTCCGGCATACCGGAAAACATCCGCGAGCACATCTTCGACCCCTTCTTTACAACCAAAGACGTCGGCCGTGGCACGGGCCAAGGACTGGCGATTGCGCGCAACGTCGTCGTGGACAAACACGGCGGCACGATCACGTTTGACACCAGGACCGGCGCCGGGACAACCTTCATCATCCGGTTGCCGATTGAGGCACAAAAATGAAAACAATTTCGACAAAGCCCCTATGGACGCTCCTTTTCGCCGCGGTTGTTCTCGGGATTGTGGCCGGCGGGTATGGGTTCTACCGAGTGGAGGCACACCGAATGCGCCTCGCCAAATACAACGAACTCGAGGCCATCGGCAAGTTGAAGGTCGGCGAGATCGCGCAATGGCGGCAGGAGCGGCTGAACGACATTACCAAGAATATGGAGAGCCCACTTTTCCGAAAGGCCACGGCGAACTATCTGAAGGATTCCGCCGACCCCGCTCTGTTGGCTGAGTTTATCAATCGTTTGAGACTCGAACAGAGGACACAAGGTTACGCCGACGCTCTCTTGCTCGATTTGGATGGACGCATTCTGCTGGCGGCCAAGGACAACCCTGGCCCGGTGGATGCGGCCACGATGAAGGCCATCGCACAGGCTCTTGAGGGTAAACAAGCGGAGCTGTCGGAATTCTTCCGAAGCCTTGACGGCGACGTGTACATCGACGCGGTTGCGCCGGTGTCTGATGCTAACAACCAGCCCATCGCCATTGTGGTTCTGCGGACCAGCGCCAAGAAGTATCTCCACCCGCTTATCCAGTCCTGGCCCATCCCGAGCCGGAGCGCCGAAACCGTTCTCGTCCGGAAGGAGGGTGACGATGTCCTCTTTCTCAACGAACTGCGCCACCAAGCGGGCAGTGCCCTGTCGGTGCGCATTCCGCTGACGCGAAGCGATAGCGCGGCCGTCCAGGCAGTGCGTGGCAAGCAGGGGATGTTCGAAGGTAAGGACTACCGCGGCGTCGAGGTCATCGCTTACTTGGTGCCCGTGCCCGATTCTCCCTGGTTCATGGTGGCCAAGCTGGACGCTTCCGAGATTCTGGCCGAGACGCGCGATCTCGTATGGGCAATGTATGGCTTGGGGGTTCTCTTCGTCCTGCTGGCCGCCGCAATACTCGCATTGCTGTACCGCCAGGGGCAGGTTGGCATCTACAAGGTTCTCTACGCATCGGAACAGGAGAAGAATAAAGACGAAGCGCGGTTTCAGACCGTTACCGATGCCGCCCAGGATGCCATCCTCATGATGGATACCGTCGGACAGATCACTTTATTCAACATGGCAGCCGAGAGGGTTTTCGGGTGGTCTCTGAAAGAGGCCTTAGGCAAGGACCTGCACGCTCTGCTTGTGCCGAAACAGTACCATGATGCGCATGCCCATGCCATCGGGAGATTCAGAGAAACAGGCGAGGGCGGGGCCGTGGGCAAGACGCTCGAATTGAGGGCCCTCCGGAAAGACGGGAGCGAGTTTCCGATCGAGTTATCGCTGTCGGGCGTGCAGCTTGGGGGCGGTTGGCATGCGGTCGGCATCATCCGCGACATCACAGAACGCAAGCGGGCCGAGGATTTCCTAAAGGCCAGCGAGGAGAAATACCGCGCCTTGATCGAGGCGACGGAAACGGGATATCTGATCCTGGATGGGGAAGGCAAGGTGATCGACGCAAACTCGAAATATGTGCACCTGACCGGCCGCCGGGAACTCCGAGACATCCTCGGAAAGCCCGTGACAGAGTGGACGGCAGAGTATGAGAAGGAAAAGAACGCGGAGGCCGTTGCCCGGTGCACCAAGGATGGCTTCGTCAGGAACCTCGTCATCGACTATGAAGACGGCAATGGCCGGATCACCCCCGTTGAAATCAACGCGACCGTCGTAAGGGACGGCACATCGCTTCGTATTATTTCGCTATGCCGCGACATCACCGAGCGCAGGCGCACGGAGAAAGAACAGTTGAGAGCGTACCGCCGCGAGGGTGTAATCAACGAGATCTTGGGGCTATCGCTCGCAGGTCAGTCCATCGAAGCCACTCTTGAGCAGGCGCTGGAGTTGATCATGACGGCGTCGGATCTGGAGATTACGCACCAAGGGGCCGTATTTCTGGTGGACGAGGGGACGGACACGCTGGTGCTCAGTGCGCAACGAGGACTGGCGGCGCCTTTGCTGACCGCCTGCGCCAGAGTTCCTTTCGGCTGGTGCCTATGCGGACGTGCGGCATCCACAGGCGACGTGCAGTTTGCCAGTTGCGTTGACGACCGCCACGATATCACCTTCGATGGCATACGGCCGCATGGACACATTTGCGTGCCCATGCGAATAGGTAAGAAGATGACTGGGGTCTTAAACCTATATGTGGGAGAGGGCCAGGCGCGAGACGAAAAGCTGGAGCAGTTCCTCGCCGCTGCGGCCAATGTTCTTGCCAGCGTCGTCGCTCGACAGAAGGCCGAGGACGCACTGCGGGAGAGTGAGAAGCGGTTTATGGACGTTCTGTATGCTTCCAATGATGCCATTCTCCTGATCGGCAACGAGACCTTTGTCGACTGCAATGAAGCCACCGCGTGCATGCTTGGATACTCCAGCCGAGACCAATTCCTGATGACTCACCCATCGAAGCTGTCACCGCCCACGCAACCCGATGGACGAGGTTCATTTGAGAAGGCGAACGAAATGATGCAGACGGCGACCGAGAAAGGATTCCACCGCTTCGAGTGGGTTCATCGCCGGGCTAACGGCGAGGATTTCCCCGTCGAGGTCTCCCTCACCCCGATCAGCTTTCAAGGCAAGACCGTGCTCCACTGCCTCTGGCGCGACATCACCGCGTACAAGCAGGCGGAACAAGCCTTTCAGCAGAGCGAAGAGCGACACAGGGTGTTATTCAATAGCGCCACGGACGCCATTATGACGATCGAACCCCCTTCATGGAAATTCACATCGGGCAATCCCGCGTGTGTTGCGATGTTTGGACTGAAAAATGAAGAAGAATTCACATTGCTTGGCCCCTGGGATCTGTCTCCGGAACACCAGCCCGGCGGGCGGCCCTCGGGTGAGCAAGCGAAGGCGGCGATAGAGACCGCCATGCGGGAAGGTAGCTTCTTCTTCGAATGGACGCACAAACGCATGGAGGGCGAAGAGTTTCCTACTACCGTCATTCTTACGCGGCTTGCGATAAGGGAGCATTCCTTCTTGCAGGCGACCGTGAGAGACATCACCAAACAGAAACAGATGGAAATGGAATTGACCCAGGCGCAGAAGCTCGAGTCGATTGGTCGTTTGGCCGCGGGAATCGCCCATGAGATCAACACTCCGACACAGTACGTGGGAGACAACATCGAGTTTCTGCAGATCGCTTATGAGAGCCTGATCGAGCTGGCCAAGGCATGTCCTTCGATTATTGAGGCAGGGCGCGAAGGTCCGATTCCCGTGCAACTCCTAACCCAGACCCGGGACCTTCTCGAAAACACGAACCTCGACTACCTGGCCGAGCAAGTCCCGCGCGCTATTGAACAATCCCTCGAAGGCATTGGGCGCATCGCTACCATTGTCCAAGCCATGAAGGAGTTTAGCCACCCAGGTGTCGTCGAGAAGACCACCGTGGACCTGAACCAGTGTATCCGCAGCACCACCACGGTGTCGCACAATGAGTGGAAATACGTGGCTGACATCGAGTTGGACCTGGATGATGGCTTGCCTCAGGTGTTGTGCTTGCCGGGCGAGTTCAATCAAGCCATTTTGAACATGATTGTGAATGCCGCGCACGCCATCAGCGACGCGGAAGCCTTGCGCGCGGCGGGCGACGTGGTGAGCGACGGTGCCGAACACAAAGGCAAGATTACGATAAGCACACGGCAAGACGGTGCCTGGGCCGAAATACGAATTGCCGATACCGGAACAGGAATTCCTGAGGAAATCCGCGCGCTCATCTTCGACCCGTTTTTTACAACCAAAGAGGTCGGGCGGGGAACGGGCCAGGGATTGGCCATCACGCGAAATGTCATCGTGGACAAGCACGGCGGGACAATTTCGGTTGCGAGCGAGGTCAGCAAGGGAACGACCTTTATCATCCGGTTGCCCATCGAAAACGTGGACACGGCCGACGGGGCGCTGCCTTCGGACAACGAAATAGGATAAACGAGGACTTACGCAATGCAGAATGTGAAGAAAAAGCTTCTCTTCGTAGACGACGAGCTCAACATTCTCGATATGCTTAACCGCCTGCTAAGCCAGTGCGGGGAGAACTGGGAAGGCGAATTCTGCCTCAGCGTGGACGAGGCGCTGGAAGCCCTGCACCGCACGAAGTTCGATACCGTTGTCTCGGATATCCGCATGCCCAAGAAAGACGGTCTTGCGCTGATCGAGGCCATGCGCGCCGACGACAACTTGCGCAACATCCCCATCATCATCCTTACAGGCGAGGGCGACCGAACGCTCAAGCGGCGCGTACTCGACATGGGAGCGACCGACCTGTTGAACAAACCTGTCAGCCGCGAGGATCTGATTGCCCGCTTGCGAAGTGCGCTCCGCCTCAAGGAATACGAGGACCAACTCGAGAACCAGGTTGTAATCCTGGACGGTCTGGTACGGGAACGAACCGGACAGTTGGAGCAGTCCTATCGTGAGGTCGTATGGCGGCTCGCCAAGGCGGGCGAGTTTCGGGACGACCAGACCGGCAACCACGTGGCGCGCGTCGCCTGCTGTTCATGCCTGCTGGCAGAGGGCATGGGCCTCGATCCGGAGTTCACTGAACTGCTCTTTCAAACAAGCCCGCTCCACGACATCGGCAAAATGGGGATTCCGGACGCCATTCTCTTGAAAGAAGGACGCTTGACGCCGGAGGAACGAGTTGTCATCGAACGTCATGCGGAAATCGGTGAGAATATACTGCAACAGGCGCCCAAGTCTCTTGCGCTTCTTCCGCACATGAATATGCGGGCATCCCTGCCAGAGGGCAACGGGAGTTCTTCCGCGTTGATCAAGATGGCCAGTGTCATTGCACGGCACCATCACGAGAAGTGGAATGGTTCCGGATACCCGGACAAGCTTGTTGGCGAGGAAATCCCTATCGAAGCGCGGATCGTGGCGCTGGCGGATGTTTACGATGCGCTGCTCTCGAAACGGCCATACAAGCCTCCCATGGATCAGTCCAAGGCGCTCGCGATCATGCAGGAGGAATCGGGGCGTCATTTTGATCCGCCGGTCGTAAAATCCTTCTTCGCCGCGGGCGATAGGATCACAGAGGTTTACGAACGATTCGACAGTACGGTCGAGGCATTCTCGATAACCGAGGAACAAGCATGAGAAGCATTCTGTTTGTGGATGACGAACCCAATATATTGGAGGGTCTGCAGCGGATGTTGTTTCCGTTGCAGCGCGAATGGACGATGGCTTTTGCGCCGAGCGGACCCAAAGCTCTCGAACTGCTCGAACAAAGCAGCTTCGATGTAGTTGTATCCGACATGCGCATGCCGGGTATGGACGGTGCCCAGTTGTTGGCCGAGGTCAAGAAGCGATACCCCAATACCCTGCGCTTTGTCCTCTCAGGACAATCAGAGAGCGCGTTGGTCTACCGTTCGGTCGGAGAAGCGCATCAGTTCCTGAGCAAGCCCTGCAAACCCAAGCTCTTGAAGGAATGCGTGGACAAGGCTTTCGCCCTGCGCGATCTGTTGGCCAGTG
>CAIYET010000800.1 GCA_903925285.1 Candidatus Hydrogenedentota bacterium
ATCGAGTTCAACCCAGAGCCCGAGGAAGACGGGCTCTCAAAGGAGAAAGACGATGAGGCGTAACGAAAGAGCCGTCCCTGTGCTGCCCTGTGGGGCGCACCTTGTGGCCATAGCCTACGGCACGGGGCGGGATTCCTATCTCGCCGTGGTGCTTGGGTTCATCCCGGCCGAAGGCGAAGACCCGCAATACGACAAATACGTAACGTGGCTTCACAATAGCGACCCCGGCTGCGAAGGGTTCGCCGAGGGCCACTACTTCGAACAGTTCGGCGGAGAAGACTACGCTGCCCGTGCGTGGAAGTCTTTCGCTGAACGCGGGAGCCGCCTTGCGCTCAAAGCGCACCTCTGGAAACAGCACGGGCTGTTGGGGGTCGAATGAAACTTTTACTCAATACCCACTCAACAAACGAGTACTCGAAGGGTTGCGAATATGCCATCGTTGACCTGACGACTTCACTCGCGAAAACAATCATGGGCAGGTTCTTCGTGTTCGCAAGAGTACAGGGCGAAGAACCGGCCGTCGTGAGCATGGACTACTACGACGGTGGGGCTACGTTCCTTTGCGGGTTGCCGGAAGGGTTGGAGGATACGCTTGCCTCAGGGGACAACTACGAAGAAGTCGCGGTCTCGGACAAAGAGATCCAATCAATCTCGGAAAGAACCGAGTGCGATCGTATGGTAGTGCTCTCGCAGGAGGTCTACTGGACCTGCTACCCAAAGAACTGTGACTGGCAGGTGGAGACTCTGCCAATCCCCATCGGGATCATCCGCAAGGCGGCTGGGCTCGAATAATCATTCATAGGAGAGAAGAACAATGCCAAACATAGACCTCGCTGAGAGGATCAAAATCATCGGCGCTCGCATTCGCGAGGGCCGCGACACCTACGCTGGCCGGCAGGACGCTTGGCACACACTCGGGGATGTAATCGGGAAATTTGCTACTCGCAAAGAGATCCTGGACGCTGCCAAATTATCATTCCCTGTGGTCAAGTTACAACTGGAATTCCAAGGGGCTCCTGTGGACGTTTGGGGGACCTTCCGCGTGGACGCCGAAGTCCCCAAGGGGCTGGAAAACCGGTCTATCCGCAAGGTCAAGTTAGACAATGGACAGGAGTACTACCTCAACTTCCTGGGCCCTGTCGGCAAGGACTATACCGTCATCCAACACACTGAGGGATTCGACTTGATCGATCATCTCGTGGGGCAAATCGACGGCGCTCACTACGAGACGGCCGGCCAGTTAGAGTTTGGCCGATTGGTCTGGACCCAAGCAAATTTGAATTTCAAGATCAGGGTCGGCGAAGATGAATCGGATATTTACCTGACGTTCAATACGTCACATGACGGATCGAAGGCTTTCCAGATTTACGAAACTGGCACAAGGATTGTCTGCCGGAATACCTTCCGAATCGCCAGCCTGAAACGGCTGGAGGCGACCCTGCGAGTCCGCCACACCAAGAACGCCAGCCAACGCACCTCCGACCTCAAGGCGGAGATCGACGAGATCAAGAACGTCGCCCTGAGCATGCAGGAAAAGCTGGTCTGGCTGTCCCAGCGCCGCGTCACCAAGGAGAGCCTGGAGACCATCATGAAGCGCCTCTTCCCGATGGCCAAGGACGACAACGAAGTCGAAACGTCGTCCACCCGGAGGGACAACATCCTGGCCGAGATCCTCTCCCTGTACGAATCCAACGATGGGGACGCTTTTCCGGAGCAGCGGGGAACAGCTTATGCGCTCCTGAACAGCGTCACAAACTATACGGACCACCTGCGGAGTTCCAAGGCTGACGGCCGAGCACAGTCTGCCGTGTTCGGTAGCGGCGACAAGCTGAAGACCAGCGCGCTCGATCTGATCCTGGCTGAGGCAGAAAAAATGCCAGCCATGCTCCGCGGCGGACAAGGCATTGCCGTTGACTACGCGGAGGCTGGCCTCAACCTCCCGTCCATGAAGGCCAACTGAAATGGCCGACACCGCGCTGGACCTGCTCGTGGCCGCGGCCAGGGCGG
>CAIYET010000801.1 GCA_903925285.1 Candidatus Hydrogenedentota bacterium
AACTGGCCAAATGCCATCTTTACCGCCAAATACCACGCCAAACGGCTAAAGTCTTACCAAAGTGGAAACAAATATACGCGGGTGTAAACAAATGTTAGATGACTGGATTTTGGGATTTGGAAATTGTAGGCATTTCCGGAATAGGATGGGAATCCGGCCGGGAAACAGAAATGAAAGCCGAAAAGGGCGGATTTCGTAACTCGATATCATCCTGTTGATTTGAAATGCATCTCGATATTCGTGATAGAATGGCTCTATGCATTGGAAAATCACCATGCTTTTCTTTGCGGCCGCCTGTCTGGCCGGTGTTTCTTCGTTCGGTGAGATCAAGAATTCTGCAATGCCTGATCCTAAACCCGTTATTCGCGTCGAGACAGACACGGCGAATGCGCTGATTCCCGTGTTGAGCTGGGATACTGAAGGTGGCGATCGAGCCCGGACGAATCTTCTTAGGGATCCTGTTCGCTTACGGACGATGAACAACGGCCAGTGGACCGACACCCGAGACCTGCCGACGCAACATGAAGAAGTGGGCAACTCGGGAACGCGCTATCACATCGCGGTTAACCCGGATACGGATTTGGTATGGGCCATTACAACTGAGCCAAATCGGCTGACCATGCAGATTGGCAAACACGGGCAAGGCGCTGAGAAGGCGGAGCTTGTGTTCCCGTTCAACCCCCGCACGGCTTCGACCTGTGTCTTGCCGAGCGGTTGGGATCAGGACGGCCACCCCCTTTTGCCAAGCATCATTAGCGCGCCGGATTTCGGCCAAGTACTTCTATCCTGCAGAGAGCCGGTTGCTTTGAAGGCCCGCCTCGAAGGCAGCCGCGCACAGCACACCGTGGACCTCATCATCGAGATGCCTCTCGCCGATGACAGAACCTGTACACTCGATTTCGACCCCGTGCGCCTGCCCCAGCCCACAGGACTGAAGGCGAACGCACTTTGGCGGATGGGCAGGCGAGGCTGGTTCAACGTATTCCAACCCAGCGCAACATGGGGTGACCCCGGCCACCCCTTCAGCGCACCCGCAGGTATCCTGGCGAACAATGTTATCAGCGACCCCGTGAGCTGCCTTATCGGCTTGTACGGCGACCATGCCTTTTTCATTCCGGAAGTCGCGCCGGGTATTTCGGTGGCGGATATGGTCCGCCGGACCGTGGACTGGTGGCTGGACCATCGAACCCGTCCCAGCGGCGAAGTGGTCGCCTATTGGGATTACGGCGACATGCTCGATGCCAACGCCGGCCCGCTGATTGCCGCATGGGATTATGTCGAGGCCACCGGGGATACGAAATGGCTGGAACGCCGGATCGAACGGTTGGAGTTCATCGCGAACTTTCTCGTCAAGCGAGATATCGACGACGACGGTTTGGTGGAATCGACGCATAGCGGCAATTATGGGATGCTGTTTGATCCCGCCCGAACCGCATCTGCCTACGACACCATCAACGCGGGGTTCAAGGACGCTTATTCGAACGCATTGACCTATCGCGCTTGGCGGTGCTTGGCCGACTTGGAACGCAAACTCAGACGTGACGACGCGCGCGCCCAGTACGCCCGCCACGCGCACCGGTTGAAGGCCCGCTTTGTCGAGGTGCTGTTCAACCCGGCGACCGGTTGGATTGCGTGGTGGAAGAGCGAGGACGGCGAACTGCACGACCTCGCGAGTCCGATGATCAACAGCCTGGCGATAGAGTATGGCTTGGTTGAGCCTGGACAAGCCCGCGAAATCCTCACGCGTCTGTGGAAGAAGATCGAAGATGCCGGGTTCACGCGATTCGACCTTGGCGTACCGCTGACGCTCGTGCCGGTCCGCAAAGGCGATTATCTGCAACCAAAACCGGGAAAAACTGCCGCGACGATTTGCGGAGCACCGGAACGGGAAGACGGAACGGACACATTTCAAAAATACCTCAACGGCGGGTGCTGCGTCAGCGATGCCGTGCATTTCATGACCGCCCTGTACACGGTCGGCGAAAACGACAAGGCAGATCAGATTCTTCATGCGATGCTTGAGCGCCAACAGAAAGGAGCGTTTCCCAACGGCGGCGGATTCCAGAATGGCGTCGTGGACGCTTACCCGAACGGAGCCGAATTCTTCACCTGGGACGGCCAGACCTGCGGCTACGAAGGCCACCTCACCTACAGTTTCTCTTTCCTACAGGCCCTTTTCCTGCGCCAACCCGATTTCAGGGCAAGACTTTACCGACCCCTGCTGGAAAAGTAAGGCCGTCTCCCAAGACGAAGCATCATACGGTGCAAGAAGCCTTGTCGACCTGCGAGGTGCTACAACAAACGTTCCGGAATCCAGTCCACGACCATCGGTTGAACAAGTCTGTCTATGGCGCATACTGTTCCGTTTGGCGCAGGAAAGGAAGTCATGAAGGAACAATCACGTTCAGCAAGGCCCCCGAGATTCGCATTTGAACACTCGGTAGAAGAAACGAGTATGGGCTATAAGCGAAGTTGATGCTATCCACTGACGCGGACTATCAATTCGGGTGCGCGCATCAATCCGTAGTCACGGAAATACTTCCGCTCTCCCGCTATTCCGCGATAGCTATCGTCGCTTGGACCGGGCATGTTGGCCTCGTTCGGCTCATAGTGCGGCCCAAACAGATTGCGCAGCGTATTGGCCACTTCAATCTCGATGGTGTTCATCCCCGTCTTCAGTGCATCAGAGACATCACAGCAATATGGCGGCCAAAGTACATGATCGACCGTTGCGCCGTTGACGCGAACCCGGGCGGAGCCGAGCAGGCCGGGCATGTCGATGATCAGTTGACGTCCGGTAAGGTTCGCGGTAAGCTCCAGACTTGCCCGGTATGTGACCATTCCGGCGTAAAAGGGAGCGCCTTGCTTCGCCCAAGATCCAAGGCCCATCGAGCCGTCGTCCATCTCAAGAACATAATTGCTGTAATCCTGCGTGGACAAGCGAAATGCGCCAAGAATCAAGGGGCTTTGCAGTTCATTCGCATCGGAAAAGACTGCGGCCAGTCGCAAGGAGTTTTCGCCGGAATGGCATGACGGAAGTTCCACGCATTGGATTGCCGGATCGAGATGCGTGCCCGATATGTGCAGGGGAACGTCCTGGTCATTGAAGGTGATCTTCATCGCGTTGGCCGATTCCACAGCCAACGTACAGGCCGAGAGCAGCAGGCATTGTGCCGACACCGTAAAGGGATATTCCAGGACAACCGAAACCGCCCCGCCTTCCTCGCGAATCCGCTTTTTCAGAAGGTCTCGGGCCTGCCAAGTGGACATTGGGGTGGATGCGCTCTCTTGGCCAACGACCCGGCATTGATCAAGCACCAGCGCGTTGGGCTGCGTTCGTTGGCCATTCCATTCAAGCTCGATGTGCCGCTTTACGGGGCTCACTCTTACAGGAGAGGCGGAGACGTCCGGGCCGAGTGGCGCATCGCCGGCCAGCAATACACGGGCTTGTCCGGCAGCCCATTCCACGTCCAGGACGATCTCTTCTCCGGCCGTGCACGTTCCAATGGCGCGTGTGCTTCCTGAACCGATGTCCCACTCCTCCATCACGCCCGACACACTCGGCACAAACGTGAGACTTGCCAATACGTTCTCTCGCGAGATGTTCGCCAGGTAGAAAACCTCTGCCCCGTCGCACTTCCGACGCTGTGCTTTGAGAGCCGCGACATCTTCGCCGACGTCGTCCTTGGCCAACACGGTGCGCCCGCCCCATGTGGTAAGCCGCGCAATGATCTGCGCATAATCGAAGCGATCCACTCCATCAATCACACGGACAACGCGTGCGTCCTCAATAACTGTGGTCGCCGCGGATGACGATTCTCCATCGACGAGGCAAGGCGCAGAACCCACGACGAGCAGCGTTCCGCCCTGCGCAACGAATTCCCGGAGAAGGTTGACAGTCGAAACACGAATGTTCACCAAGGGCGGCAACACCACGAACCGGTAAGACATGGCGCCCACCCGGAGCCGCCCGTTTTCCGCACAACCGTGACGCGCAAGGATTTCTTCATCACCGTAATCGTGGTCAATCTGGGCATCGAGCAGGGCTGAGGACAGCAGTGTGAAATGCTTCTCGATAACCTCGAAGGGAAGGTCGGCGTCCAGCAGATAGTTTTCAGCCTTGCGTTCCTCTGGTTTGCGCATAAGACGATAGGTGGCCTGAATGCTGGCCATGGGGTGCAGCAGCAATACATCGCAGACAGGTTGCCCCTGGTTCAGGAGCCAGCCGATACGGCTTACGGCGTCGAAGTGTTTGCGCACAAACGGCCAATAGGGCTCGCGCCAGTCAATGAAGGGCGGACAGTCATATTTGCGCTCTCCCCGTATGCTGTAGAATGGCGCGTGCTGGCACAGAAACGTAACGCCAAGCGCCATCTGAAAGTTGGTGGCGATCTGCATGCTTTCCGGCCCCATGGCATGGCCTCCCACACCATAGCTTTCACTCATGACGCCGCCCTTGGCCAGTTGGCGGTTTACCGACGCCGCTTGCTTGATCGTAACCAGGTAGTAGCCATAGGCTTCCTGTTCGATTCGCTTGCTGTAGAAGTCGCTTCCCAGGATATCGATGCCCACCATACCCTGGTGCTCGTAGATGGGCATGGGCGATCCAGTTTGCCGCACGGCCTCTTTCAGCGTCGCCTCGAAATCGACGTGGCCGCTGGAGGCAATGCCATGCGCTTGGCACCATTCATGGATGGGTATGATGAAACCTTCGCGGAATTTCTCCGCCACCAGGCTCCAATAATCGAACCGCACCGCTTCGCAGCCCGGTGTGTCAAAGAACAACGCAGGCAGGCTGGGCAAGAGCGGATAGCCCCGGCGCGCCAGGAAATCGTCTTCAAAGGCGTTGTCCCATGGCAGCGACGCCGGCCCTCCGCGCATGCCCGGTTCATCCATAAATGAATATCGAATCGTGGAGCCGAAATGGGGGGCCAGACGCCGGAAATACTCTTCGTGCGTGCATTCTATGAATGCACCGGTGACCTTTGGATCGAAGTAGTTGGGGTTCTTGTCGAGAAACGCGCGACGGAACACAAGGACTCGGCTGCCTTCATAATCGCGTAGCTCCAAAGGCGACGGGAGGGCTTCGTAGCGAATCCGGTCGGGAAACAAAGATGCGCTGCCATCATGGCGGCGCTGGAATCCGTGAATGGAATCCGTGCGCGTGACATGGAACGCCGCCACAATGTCCGACCAGTCGCGCAGTGGTTCACCTTCCCCGACAATGAGGTCATCCATATGCAAATGCACCATGCGCATTTCAGGATGTATGCCGGGAATACGGCCGCCCGCAGCGCCCGAAGGCCAACCCAGCTCATCGTAAAGCCAAATCACAGCGCCCCGCTCCGCAGCGCGCTCAACTACGGCCGTGATGGCGGCAAACCAACTTTCGTCGAGATACTCTGCGGGCGGCAGGCCCGTGCGCGCATGAAGAACCGCCCCGCCAGCGCCGGCCTCCAAGAGCTGATCAAACTGCCAGCGCAGCCGCTCCGGTTCAAGGTGGTCATTCCAAAACCAGAACGGCGCCGGGCGCACATCCATCGGCGGATTGGCAAACAGTTCACGCATCGAAGCAAGTGTCATTATGCAACGGATCTCCCGTAATTACACGCGCGCGCAACGAAAGCCCATGGCTTCGGCGAACGCTCCAATTTCCCCGTCGAGATGGCCCAGCCCCAAGGCCATGTGGTGGCAAGGGCCCTGCTGGCACCAGGCGTCCATGAACTCGCCAATCGGCCGGTTGAAGCGAACGCGGCAATTCGGATTCCCAATATTCAGAATCGGCCCGGGAACGACCTCGGCGGTCGTGTAGATCAACTTGAACGTGTCTCCCGCATCGAATTGCGTCAGATTGAGCAACGTGACGGGGCCCTCGTGCATTTGGAAATCAATACCGAGGCCGTGCCCGGATTTGCCGTGATGGACATCCAAGTGCTGAAGCCGCGGCCGCCCTTGCGCCATATTCACATTACTTGGGCCGTCGTGGCCCATCAAGATGAAATCGTCTTTGAAGTCCATCGAGAAGAACTCCAGAAACATCCCACCCGCGCCCAATAAATCAAAGACTTTCATAGCCATGGCGGTCTTAACGTCCCCTTCGGTGCCCCCCGGACGCCCCATTGCCGCCAGGCGCGATACGGCCAGCGCCGATTGTGCGCGCAGGTGCGTCACCCTCTCCTTTTCGCCCCACCAATAGTAGCCAAACGCGGCGATATCGTGCCGATGGATGACTTCATCATAAGCCACGGCAATTCGGGCCGACTCCTGCATATGTTCGTTGGTTACGGCGGGATCGACCTCATACATGGCGCGAAGCTGGCAATACATGTCGTCCAGTCGCTCTTCAGTCACCCGGGCATAGGCCTCCTCGATTTCCTCGACTTCAGGGCGTACCAACAGCCTCCCTGTCGCACGAAGTACCCGGTGTTCATCTATTGGCATGTCCGTCATGTGCGTATAGGTGTTGCCGATTACCCCGAACTTGAGTAAACGAAATGCCCGAGCTGTGGCCGCGCCACGGCAGTCGGCTCCAATTTCCGTCCAAAAACGCGCATCGCCAAAATGCCCGGTTCGCACGCGAAACGGTTTGCCGAGGCTCATCAACGTTCCGGCATATTCTGGAATACAACAGACGCCTTCGTGATGCAGGTAGGTCGTCGTGTCCGCCGTTGCATAGTCATAGGAGGCATCTTCATGGGCGTTAATCAGGCGAATCGGAACATCCAGCGCCCTGGCCACCGGCGCCAGGCACATGCCGGGCGTATAGCCAAATGGAAAAACAAGCAGGATGTCTACCCCTTTGCGTCGAAAGAATTCTGCTGCCGCGGCGGCTTTGTCCGGAGTGTCCACCAAATCCGGAGCTACCACTTCGCCAATCCGCGCCAGGTGCTCACAAAGCGCCCCATACATCCGCATACCCATCTCGCGAAGACGCGGGAATTGCTCCCAATAATAGAAATGGCCCGTCGGAAGAAGCCCAATTCGTGGCCGTACACCCCGCGCGCTTTCCCTTGCATGCGCCTTGGCCCCGCGGGTTTCCTGATTAGTCATTATTAGGAGCACCTCGCAAATAGGAAAACTTCCAACACGGGCCAAGTATAGAGATTGTATCCGGCGTCAAACAAACTGCGTTTCTCACTGATGCGCCAAACGCCAAATCCGCTTGCGGGAGGTCCTTCAGCTCATCGCGAGGAGCGTAGCCGACCGCTTACGATTGGGCTTTCCAGTTCGTGAACGGCAGCGAAGAGGGGCCAAGACACCAAGATCATCCTCGAGGGCGTTTGCGTCGTTCACAGCGGCACGCACGCTCCCAGCGAGACCAAGACCCGCGGCAATCACCTGTTCAGTCATAGGGATACCTCGATGGTCGTGTTGCGTCCAGAGTCTGGGAATCTCACAAATACACGGCGATACCCCGTGACGTCGTCGTCGAAAATCCCCCAGCCTGAAGCAGCTGCGTTCAAGGCTTCGAATGATTCCAATTTCACAAGGGGAACTCCTTCCAGTTTCACTTCCGCTGGCGGTTCACTCAAGACGAATTTCAGCACGTGGCATCGGGGAGCAAGGCGATAGGATCCCTTCCTTTCACCTATTCCAAATACGACGGAGCCAGGTTTCGTGCTGCATTCATACGCGGTCGTGCAATAGTCCCCATCCTCGAACTTTCTTGTTACCCCGTCGTCTTCGTAGTTCACATAGTGCGACGTGCCCCCAGGATAAATGTCCAGCTCAAGCGGGTCTACCGGTTTCTCGCCCACGTATCGCATGGCGGGCATCATGGGGATGATGGCGCCGGTCTTGACGAAAAGAGGATACTCGCTTTCCGGCACGGCAAAGTCTTTCAACTCGACCGGACCTGTAAACCGTTTCCCCGAAAAGTAATAGACCCATTCTCCTGCAGGCAGATAAACGTCACGGGACAGCGTTGTGTACAACGGCGCCATCAAGAGCCAATCGCCAATCAGACATTCGTCGGAGTCGTAGGTTCTCAGGTCATTCGGGTAGTGAAGAAGGAGCGCGCGCCAATCGGGCAGGCCAGTCTCGTGTGCCTGCCACGCCGTCGCATAGAAATACGGTATCAGCCGATAGTGGAGGTCCAAGAACTTGCGAAAGATGCGCTGCACGTTCTCCGACCACTCCCATGGCTTATGGCAGGGGCGCTGATTGGGTACCCATGCGTTACATTGCGTGATAGGATTCAACAAGTTCGCCTTCACGCCCTGCAGGAAGGCCGTTTCGGACAACTGTGCGACGGAAGCTCCGGCCATGTCATGGGTCGAGTGCGCCACCCCGATGAGACCGTTGTTGACGTTTGCGATCATGCAGGGTTTGTCATAGGGAATGTCGCCCATCCAGGGATAACCGAATTGCTGGCAGCCCGCATAGCCGCCCCGCCCGCACAGGAATCCCCGTCGCAAATCGAACGACTCCATGGTCTCCGTCATGGCCCGATAGAGATGGAACCGGCCACGTTCGTCAAGCGTGGCCGTCTGGCCATAGTCGTCGGTCTCATCGACCCAGAACCAATCCACGCCGTTATCGAGCAATCGTTCGCGCAATGTCTTCTTGAACAATGCCCAATCGTCATAGGGATACGTGCGATCCTCGGGGTTGATGTCTTTGAAGGTGCCCGGACAAGGCGCGAGGTCGAAATAGAAACCGAACCACCCGTTCAGTTTGTGAATGCGTTGCGCGGTCCCTGCCGCGGCGGCTTTGTCCTCATCGGTAATCACGCCCTTGTCCGTGAACGTGATGCAACCGTCGATGGGATAACCGCGCGACACCCATTCCGGAAAGGCCTCCTCGTTGTTGATGGGAGTACCTTGGACCAGATAGTTGAACCCTAGAAGCTTCCGCGGCGGCATGAACGGACGCCCCGTAATGCGGGTATAGCGGTCCAGGATTACAGGGAAATCCGGGCCGTAGATGAAAAAGAAATCCAACTGGGCGTCCCGGTTTGTGTTTCGGAAGACGACGGGGTCGGCAAACGAGAACTCGTTCTCCCAACCATACTCGTTGTGGAAGAAGATGCCGTAACCGGCGGTCGACATGAAGAATGGAGCCACCCATCCATGGCCGTTGGCATCCTTCGTCACGCGGACCTTGTCGCGCTGATCGAGCGTTGATTCGCCCTGTACCTGAAGTCCAAAGAAATGCTCGACACCACCCGAGGCGTCTCGTTGGAAGAATGCTTTGAAATCCGTATCCAGCGACTTGTCCAGGGGATTACACGCAATGATGCCACCGTCTGACCTCCGGCGGAACAGCACGCGGAACGGCGACTTTCGCACTTCAACGAGCAGTTCGTTCGTCCGAATTTCCATTGCTGTTGCCGTATCCGTCACATCGAACGCTTTCGGACCGGAGAATGCCTTCATGCCCGGCTTGATGAGATAGGAATTATAGTCATTGTAGTAGTTGAATTGGCCGTCCACCGAAAGCCAGACGCGAATCACGCCATCGCTCCACGCATCCAACAGGACTTTCGAATCGCCACATTGGAAGGTCACCGCGTGTTCCTTCGTCTCAACCTTGTCCACGGCGCCAAGCATGACTGCGTGCAGGCTCGGGGGCGATAGAAGAAGAACCCAAGCAACGATAATTAGGCTGATGTGAAGTCTATGCAACGTGATTCTCTCCGTCCTATCAATTGAGCATTATCAAATCATTTACCCGGCACCGCATATGGCGGATTTCCTTGTATCGGAAATCCCACGGTTCGCCGGGCCTCTGCCCGGGTTTCCACGAATAGAAAACGTACAACCATTCCACGCCGTCCACCGTCATCACCAAAGCCTGCGGAACATGACTTGCCGCCTTTCCATCGGGCCGCGCATGCCCCAAGACCTTCCAGTTTAATCCGTCCGACGACATCGCGAACGTCAACAGACGACCGTCCCCGCCCATCTCATCGGGGTAATTGGGAGCATCGCAAACCGAGAAGTACTTGTCCCGCGCCTTCACTATACATGGATTCGGCCAATCCCGCAGCAACGGTTCAGTCCCCGCGCGCAGCACGTGCCAATCGCTTGGGTTTACGAAATCGCCCTTATTTTCCGCATAACCCAGCGATACGAAAGTCCCCGGCACAAAATAGTCAAACCACAATTTCCATTTGCCCTCGTCGAACATCAACGACGGCCGGTGATACGATCCATAATAATCAGGCGCCGCGGGCGGAATCCTGCCGTTGACAATCTCCCATCCATGTTCAAGCTCTTTATCCCAAATCGCTATCGGCGCCTCTGTTTTTTTCCAATGAATGCCGTCTTTTGACGTCGCGCCGAGCACGCAACCGACATTGTACTGATGTTCCTTGCCCTCCGCGTCTTTGCGATTGTCGAATCCCACCGACGACAGCGCCATGTAATAAACGCCGTCGCGTTTCACTACGCTAGGGTCTCCGTTGGCCATGCCGTCGAACGGTTTTGGCGTGCCGGTCATCACCGGTTCGAACACCACGGCGTTCATGCCTCTTTCCCAGCCGGCGTCGCCCGCATACACTTCCCATTCTTCAAGGGATTTCGCGCGGGCAAAGAAAATGGCATCGCCGGTGAAACGTTTGTCGACATCGCCGACCGGCCATCCAAAGAACCACATCTTGAACGGGTATTCTTTGCCCGGCTCATATATGACACAGGGATTATAGAGATTGTGAAAGCCCCAGACGATCGGTTTCGGCGACACTTCCCACATGGCTGTGAGATCGATTAGCCTTTCCGCTGGAACCGCACCAAGAGTCAGCAGTAATGTCAGAGCCGCGTTCAGCATATCAATTCCTCTAGATGCAGCCGCCCACAACGCGCTCAGCGGGGGGGGGGGGGGCGAACCGCCGACCTTGGGTTATGAGCGATCGGAATCCTTACGCGCAACCATATGGAAATGCAGCGACTTACAACAACACGACGAGTTCTACTCGTCAGCCACTGCCGACGATCATAGCATATCGTTGGCTTATGACCCGAACGAAGGGATGGCCTTTGCGTGACCTTGGGGTTCCCGCCCCAACTTGAAGTGTTTGACCAACAGCTTCTCGTCGCGCAACTGAAACGCCGTCCTCGTTTCTGCCGTATTGTTGGTAGGCCGAAATAAGAGGAGAACAGAAGCGAAGCCCAACCTGAAGAGAATGAAAATCGCCCTGTAGGGTCACCTGACCCATACAGGGCGCATATTCGGAAACTCCAGCGCTCGCCAAAGCGGCGGTTCGCTAGAGTGCGGTATCTGGCTCCCCGACTCGGACTCGAACCAAGGACCTAGTGGTTAACAGCCACGAAAGTAGTACACTACCACTTGGCGCTGAGTAGCCTTAAACCATTGACTAGCAACGATTAAACTGTAGGCACAGTGTATCAGACTTTCGCACTAAATGCAAGCGAAATATGTGCTCATCGCCTGATACCGTGTCAATTACACGCTGCGGGATCTGGCGGGACGCTGTGGATAGACGGGGGAACGCCCACAATAGCAGGCGCTACAGTCAACGAGGGGGATCGGGTGCTATCTTCTATCGCCGGGCATGCCGCTCGTGGCGTGGCGGGGCGCACAGGCGGCCCGTGGCGGCGTTCGTGGGTTTGCCCTTGCGCTACACGTGAAAGAATTCAGTGCCGGGCATTGTGGCCATGGCCCGGCATGGCGGACGCGGACGCCACCACGACGGCGGCTGCTACCATGCCCGCGCCCGTCACGCCTTCGGTGGCCGAAAGGTTAGGCGCGGGTACCGTAGGCGGCTTCAAGCTCCGCGAAGCGTTCGGGATTCTCTATCCGGCATTGCTCGTTGATTGATCGTCCAACGGCGTAGGCGCGTTCCCGCACGCCGGGCGCAAGGCCGAAAACCCTCTCGATTTCCGCCGTGAGTTCTTCATCCGTCATGGCCGCATAGGGATTATCGGGTTGCGGCGGCCCGGCGCGGTTTTCGAGGCGCTCAATTCTGATTTGCAGGCTCGGCATGGGCATGTCCTTCGATGTCGGCGGCAACGTCGGCGAGTGCGGTGTAGAACCGTTCGACAAGTTCGCCAAGGGGCATCCGTTCTCCGCATTCGAGAAACCGCGCGAAGGCGGCTTCAAGTTCGACGCGGCGGTTCTCTCTCTCGCGGCTTTCACGATGCAGGCGGGCGGCGTCGAATTCGGATCCGGCGCGGCCTTCAAGTGCGGACACGCGAGTTCTCAGGTTAAGCATGAGTTCACCTTTGGCGGTGTGTCGTAAACGACGTGAATTTCTACCGGCTGGCCTTTTTCGATGTTATCGACACGGGCTGTCAGGCTTGCGAATTCGGTTTGCTTGACGAGATTTTCGAGTATCAGGCCAGCGCACCGGCAGCGAACACCCGGCGGGTTTTCGACATTCCGCATGATTTCGAGCAACGTGTCAACGGCCTCGCGGCCCGCAGATTGTAGGCGGGCGGCCACGTCTTGCATGGCGGCGCTTCGGGCGGCGCTCAGGGCGGCGGCGAATTCCTCAGTCGCGGCCAGCCTTCGGGCGGTGCGCTCAGGGACGCCTATCGCCAGGGCGCCATCTCGAATCGAACCGTGCTCGAAAACGGCGGCGGCCAGGCGTGCGGCTTTTTCGGTTTGCATGCCAACGGCGGCCATTTTATGACTCGGCGGGCGGCTGGCCCGAAAGCGGACTTCCACCACAATGCAGGCTGCGGAAAACCTTTGAGTAGTGCGCTGCCCGCTCGGCTTCGGAAACCGGCTTCGGTGTCTTTTGGGCCAGATAGTACGCGTCGTTATCGGCTTTCCACTTTGCAGCGAATGCGGCTTGATCGTCCAGAATTTGTTGGTGGGTTCGTTTATCAGGCATGGGATTTGTCCTTTGTGGCGGCGGGTTGCGGTTTGCGGTTTTCGAGGGCGGTGGCAATGGCGTCCAGGTAGTGCGCGTCGCGTTGCGCGCATCCGACCATGTACACCTGTTTGTTGCCGGGCAAGCCAAGTTTGAACTTGACATCTTCGGGCAGGTCGGCGTTGCCGCCAAGTGCCTTGGCAATGCGTTCGTACCCGCGTGCCGTTTCTTCGTTGGCGTGGAATGTTGCGACTGCTGCTGCTGCTGCATCCATGGTGTCATACTCCTATGTTTTGCCCGCTCGGACTATCCGGCGCGGGTTGGTTGCGGACTTCATCGAGTAGCGCGGCCAAGAACGAAAACGGTATCGTCGCGTATTCGCCAACTTGCCCGGCTCCTTTGCTTACCAAAACGGGAATTTCTCCCGGCTCGCAATATTTCGTTGCAATGTTCTCCATCAATGAATGATGCGAGAATCGCCGATGTGCTTTGCAGTCAACGATAAGCCGATATGCGCCGACTACCGCGTACACGTCGGCAGCGACTTCGCCAAAGTTCAACCAGCGGGGATGACGGCGTGCGCCCAGCCGGGCGGCTACGCTGCGCTCTAAGGCTTTCCATCGGGTTGACTGTCTCATTGGACGGCCTCGGCTTTGCGGGCGGCCCATGCGGCCTCAGCGGCGGCGAATTTCGGCGAGACCTGCATCCGGCGCTTTTTGGGTGCGGGGGCAAAATTACTCTCTCTCTTGCCCAATGACTCCCATTCGGCCAAACTGGTAAGCGAAGCCGAGGGACTCCAAGAGCCTGTGGGCGTGGTAACATACAAACGCGCGGTTTTTCCGTGTACTGCCCTGCCCTCCTTATGTTCACACGGTTTTTCCGGGGGTAGGCTTTCTTGTTTGCCCTTTCCTACGCGCGGTTTTTCCGGGGGTTGGGTACACGGTTTTTCCGTACTGCTTTCTGTTTTTTCGGCATACTCCGCAAGTCGTTTGCAGTCAGACTTAACCTTCCGCGCCTTCATCATGGCCCGGTGTTCAAGGCGCTCGCGTTCTTCTGGCGCAGGTTCATATTTCATCCAACCGGCGCACTCACGGAATCTGTCGGCTTCGCCGGGAATGCCTCGTTTCATGCCGGGCGCTCTTTCGATGAAGCCGACTTCACAAAGCCGATTGCGCGCAATGTAGAACGTCTCAGAATCCACGTCTGGGCATATGCCATGCGTGAGAACCAGCCCAGACCTGACTGGAATCTTTCCGCCGTGAGAGGCTTTCGAGTACGTGCGGACTACGCTGAGCAAGACAACTTTCTGCCCATGTGTCAGCACGCGCCACGACCAACTTTTCATGAGTTCGTCCGTCAAATACATGCCCGGCCCGGAGCCGTAGTATCCGAGGAACACCCTTTTCTCTTTGGCCAAACCCATCGCGGCGGCCTACATCGCGCCGTTGGCTTTGAGATACGCCTCGGCATCGCGGATTGCTTTCTCTCGTTGCTGAGGGGTGCGCTTCGTCGGCGCTACGGGCGTCGTGCGGCGGGTGCGGGGTTGCGGGCCAGCCGCGCCGCATTCCACGAAAAATTTGTTAAGGTTTTCCTCAGTGGTTCCGAGCTTGCGCCCAACCTTCAGGCATTCCAGGTGTATGCCATTGATACCACGGCTCCACCAGCGGTACAATGTGGCAACGTGCGGGCGTTTGCCGTCGATTGCGGGGATGCGTTTGCTGGCTTGTGCCAAAGTCAAGATTTCCATGATGCTCTTCCTTTTCAGCTTGGCCGCCGAAAAGAAAAACGGCGACCGTTACCGTGCATCTCTGCAAGGGAATGGCCGCCGTCATAGGGGGTCAGCGTTAAACTGTCTACTTACTCGCGCGCTGCAATAACTCGTTCATGGTAGACGCCAGCGCCGTACTGATAGGCGTCAAGCGGTCGGTGTGCTGTCTCGATACGCGGTCCACGTACTTGCTCTCGGATATCTGCATCCGGCGGAACCGATCAAGCTCTTTCTTTGTGACGGGTACATGGACCTCTCCGTCCTTCGTGTTCAAGATCAATGTCTCTTGTTTCGACATACTGAATGTCCTTTCAGTCGCATTCTATATCACGTATTGCACCCAATGTCAACACGTTTTTTCGGCCTCGCCAATTTCGCGCGCCCAAGGCTGCGGACACGACCGGATCGATCCGTCCATTGCCTGTAGCCTGTAAATGTCTGTCCTACCAAACAGCAGCAGGCGGTAGGTGTGGCCGCCGTGATCGTCGGCGGGATGCGCCAAGAGTTCGTCGTGAGCTATCATCGTGCCTGCGGGCAAATGGCATGGAAAACCGTGTGCGTTCATGGTGTGATCTCCTATCCAATTTGCGCCGCAATTTCGCGGGCCTTATTCTGGTCCAACTCAGCGTACACTTGCGTCACGACCGCGCCACTATGGCCGAGTAGCGCCTGCGCGCCGTCCAACCCAAAGAGGCGTCGGGCCTCAGTCCCGGCAGTATGTCTCAACTGGTACGGTATCCATTTTGGAATACCGGCCTCGAAACATGCGCGGGTTATCGCGCGACGGTAGCTGCAAATATCGTAGGCGTCGTGCACCTCGCGGGGTGTATGCCGTTGAGTTGGTTTCTGGTTCACACGACGATGCGTGGGGCAATCGCGGCGGCTGGCTTGGATTGCCTCGCGTGGGGAAAACAGCGGCTTGTCTGCGGGGCGTAGCAGGTACGGACGGATGATCTCTTTGGCTTTCTCGCCGAAGAAGATGACGCGCTCTTTACCACGCCACGCGCCCTTGTGCTTTGCAAGCCGTGCCTGCCACACGTCGCCGGTAGTTTCAATATCCTTGGGGCAAAGAGGGAGGAGTTCACCGGGGCGCGCGCCGGTCAGTAATTGGAGTTGAACCAGCGCCCACACCTGCGGGGAAACGAACGGGCGGATCTTGTCAACTTCTTCGATTGCCACCGGCTGTACTGGTTCGGTTTCCCGCGCCGTACCTTGGCCGTGGCGCAGTCCTTCGACGGATTGCAACCCATGCCAAACCGATGCAGGTATTACCTCACGAGACACCAGCCACTTGAAACAACGCTTTGCCTCTTGCGTGTAGGTGTTCACGGTTTTACAGGCGAGGTTGCGATCAACCCACACGATTCTCAACGCCATGAGTTTCAGCGGCCCGAAGTCCTTCGCGGGAATCCGGCTGTAGAGTTGGTTGCAGTCGCGTAGCGCCAAGACGATAAGGTGAAGCTGCGTCGATGTTGCATAACGGACGTTTGCCCATTCCAGATAGCGGGCGGTTGCTTCGCCTATCGTGATTTCTTCGGGCGGCGCGGATGCGTTGCAGCCTGCGGCCATCCATTCGGCGAGGGCGGCGGCATACCTTTGGGCGGCCTCGGCAGTGCCGTAAACCCCAAGGTATTTTCTTTTCCCACTGAGTTCAACATAGGCACGGCCCGATGATTTGTGCTTGCGGAGTTTTGGTAATCGAGAGGTTGTCGCGAGTTTCTTCGGCATAGCAGAGCGTCCTTTCCTTTGTCGAATCGTGTCAATTACACGTTTTCGACGTTCGGTTTAAGGCTGCTCTGCCATGCGGCAGGTATAAGCTAAGTGCTTATTCAGCAACGTCTTATAAGTGGCTCCCCGACTCGGACTCGAACCAAGGACCTAGTGGTTAACAGCCACCCGCTCTACCAACTGAGCTATCGGGGAATAGTCTAACACTTGAAAGTATAGCATCCAAGCGCGTCTTTGTTCAAATCGTGCGCGCGGGATCATGGATTAGGGTTTGGGGTATAGAGATCGTGTGGACTCCAAACCCCAAAAAACCATACCCCAAGAAAAGGTTCTCCGCTGTAGGCTGTAGGCTTTAGGCTGTAGGCTGTAGGCTGTAGGCTGTAAGCTTCCTTCCTACATACCTACAGCCTAAAGCCTAAAGCCTACAGCCTACAGCCTAATGCCTAATGCCTAACTGGCGTGGCGGATTGCAGAGGTATTATTCTTGCGTTGTAGATCTTGGGCAGATACAGGCGGGAAGAAGGCGGCAGTCGCCCGCTCTTATTTGCCGCGCGTGCGCTTGATGAGCGTATACGCCTCGTTCAGCGCGCGCATGGCGTCACCGTCGCCGCCATGGTCGGGATGATGGACTTTTGCCTTCTGCCGGTAGGCGCGCTCGATATCGTCCCACGGCGCCGAGGGAGAAATGCCGAGCATCTTGAAGCAGATATCCATGTCGCTTGGCGATGTGCCTTGCGGCGGGTCGACGTGTTCGCCGCGCAGTTCGCGCAACGCGCGAATGATCCGCGGCCACAATCCCGTTCCGCTCAGGACCGCAACGATGATGATCAGCACAATCAGTTCGTGTATCGGACTCATGTCAAGTAACCTCTGCGGATTGTAGATTGCAGATTGCGGATTGACGATTGACGCTTAGACGATATTCCAATCTACAATCTACAATCATCGTTATCGTCCCCGGCGCTTATCGTCGAAGCGGAAGATATTGTCCACCGCTTCGCCGACTTTGTCCTGGTCCTGCGGTTCGTGCGGTTGCGGGCGCTGTCCGCGTTCGAGCCATTGCGTCCGCCGCCACGAGATGAACCGCGGCGCCAATTGCATGTATGCGTACCCGACGGCCATCCCGCCAAAATGCGTGGCCACGGATGTCCCGCCGTCCTGCAAGGCCGATACGATGTTCATCGCGATGATAATGACAACGAGCGTCCGAGCGTTGATCGGAATCGGCAGTGGGAAGAAGAAAAATTGGCGTTCCGGGGCGAGCACTGCGAAGGCAATCATCACGCCCATCGCGGCGCCGCTTGCTCCCGTAATCGAGACATCGACTCCGCCCAGTATCACCGGCACGAAGGTCGCCAGCACGCCAAGTGTTCCGCACAAGAGGTAAAACAAGACGAATTGGCGGCTGCCCAGCACGCGCTCGACTTCCGGTCCGAAAAAGTAGAGCCAGAGCATGTTCAAGAACAGGTGCATGAGTCCGTTATGCAGGAAGGAATAGGTGAACGCCTTCCAGACGGCTCCGAAGTAAAATGCGGATGGTTGGAATGCGAGAAACTCCGTGAGCGCGCCGCCCGGCGGAACCATGCCTCCGCCGGCGCGCATCGGCAGGCCGAACGGGATGTCCAGCAGCAGTTGCACCGCGAATATAACCACATTGAGCAAGATTAGCCGTTGCACACCCCATGTGATCCGGCTATCGGCTTGATCGAATGCGCTGTGTTGGCGTTCGCTGTAGAAAAATGTATTCATCACCCTACCTATGCCGCCATTCTACACCTTCGGCCTACGCCTTGTCACAACAAAAACGCGCGTCACGACAGTGGGGTTGCCCGGAAAACGTCTAACTCACGGCCTGCGGTTAAAGAATGGGACTTATGTGACTTATGCGACTTATGAGACAAATAGTGCTCTCATCCGAAGGGCGGTGGCCGAGTTCCTCATGGAATAGGGGGACTGGTCTTGCCGTCCGAGGCGGCGTGGATGGCCTGCTGCCCGGTTACGTGTGCGTTACTACTGTTGAGCCCGCGCTGCTTTGATTTCTTCGATGGGTATCGAGTGGCGGAATTCGTCCTTGTAGAGTCCAATGGCTTTGAATGGGATCGGTTTGATGCTGGACTGTTTCAGCGCCGACGCGTGGAGCTTGAGCGTAAAGTCGCCGCGAACGGCGTTGGCGAAAATGGATGCGTCGTCGGTGAGGGTATTGTCGGCTTGTACGGTCTGGCCTTTGTCGCGTCGGAGGAATTCGCCGCATTTCCAGGCAATGTTGCGCAGGACGAAATTGATGTCGTTGTCTTCCGCCAGGCGGGTCAATTCGGGATAGCGTTTCTGGTACAGCGCGGCGTCGATGGCGGGCGCGGAGAGCGCGTTGGCGGTGAAGGCTTTCCAGCGGTCCGTGCCCCAGTGCGAGAAACTGATGGCCGAGGTACAGTCTGCGAAGATGTTGTTGGCCAGGACGTTGTCTTTGCCGCCATGGATTTGTATGCCGCCGAAACCTGCGCCGCCGGATGAAGTCTTGTAGAAGATGTTGCCGTAGATGAACACGCCGGAAATTGCGTCGTCGAGGCGGATGCCGGCCTGTCCGCAGGCGAGATCCTTGCCCTCACGCCGCCAGTTTCCGTTGTGATGCCAGTAGTTGTAGCGGTAGACGTTTCCCCGGAACGTGGCGTCGCCAAACATGTCGGCGCCGCCTTGGTCGTCGGATTCGCGGAGTACGTCGTGGACTTCGTTGAACTCGACGAGGTGGTCGTTGCCGTTTAGTCTGATAGCGCTGCTGTTTATATTGTGCATCAAGTTATGTGCGATGCGAGTTCCAACGCCGTCCGTCCATACGGCGGGCGTGTAGGTGTGGTCGATGCGCGAGAGGTTGTGGATGTGGCAGTTCTCGATGAAATGGCCGCCGGGTTCGAGCGTCTTGCGGTTGCCGCCGGTAATCACGGTGCCGCCGCGGCCCATCGAGTAGATGTCGCAGGACATGATGCCGTGGTCCGTACCGCCCTTGATCTCGAATCCGTTGCCGCCGAACCGGCGCACGGTGCAACCGGCGAACAGGTTGTGAGCGCCGCCATGTATGCCGATAGCATCGCCGCACCCGAGTTCCCACAGCAATCCCTGGAAACGGACATGCGACACGTTGTCCATTTGGAGCATGGGCGATTCGAGCAGCGAAAGTTCGACGGTAGCTTTGTTCGGGTCGGACGCGGGGTACAGGTAGAGCATGGCGGTTGCGCGGTCGAGATACCATTCGCCGGGCATGTCGATTTCGGAGAGAAGGTTGATTGCGTAGTAGCGTTGTCCTTTTCGGTATCCATAGGTGTGATATGGTGTCGTGAACGCGATTTCGTGTTTGTCGGAGTCGATGGAGGCGATCCGTTCGTACGAATCCGCCCAGTCGAAGAACCAGTAGCCGTACAGCATCGCGTCCTTCTCGTCTTTCCAGCGATTCGGACGGTCGCCTTCGTACACGATGGCCCCGGTCTTACTGCCGGCGATACCGGCCACGGTGTGGCCGTCTTGCACGACGATATCGGCCACGTGCAGCACGCCCTCGTTCGGGTAACGCGCCATGGGCAACGCGTTGCCGTCGAAAAACAGTTCGATGACGGGATGGGTCGTTAACCCTCTTCCGCTTGCGAAACCGCCGAGTTCGAGCGGCTTGAGATTCGCGACGCCGTATGTTTTGAGGTCTACTTGCACGACTTTGCCCCGCGCCTCTTCGGGCAACCGTGCGAGGACCGCCGCGTCGGCCACGGGCGTGAACCCGCTCAAACGGATGCCGCCACGGAAGGCCGGTGTCTCGCCGCGAAAGGCGCGATAGACGACCGGCGCATTCTCAGTACCCGAATCGTCCGCCGTCAAAGCAAACGTCTGCTTCATGGGATACTCGCCGCCGCGCCCCTCGACGCTCACACCGCCGGAAGGCAATCCGCCGCGCTGCTTGATGGCGCGTATCTCGTCGCGTGCGCGCTCGAGGGTGGCGAATGGTTTCGCCTTGCTTCCGTCATCGGCGTCCGAGCCGTCCGGCGCGATGTAGAGCCGTACCGCCGGCTTGGGCAGCATCGGAATTGTCGTGTGGCCCACGGCATCGCCGCCCGCGACGCGTTCGATTTCCTTGAGCTTCTCGTCGGCAAGTCGATCCGCTCGCGCCTCTGGGGCAAGGACGGTCAACGCCAGCCAAAGCAAGCACGGAAGACAAATGCGGAACATAACGGCCATGACTATACTCCTTGCGGTTCTATGGAAGAAAAAGGAATTCAGGCGTCAGAATGAACGGAGGCTGAAGCGCCATTCTGACTTCTGACGCCTGAATTCCTTTTTCATCCTTCATCGTGCGACGCGCGGGCGGAACGGTTAATCCTGTAATGTGGCGATGAAGCGTGCCTGGAAATCAGGCTGGGCAACGGCGAGGACCGCGCCGCAGGCCGCCATCACCACCCACGGACGCTTATTATCGGCCTCGATGAGTGGCTGCAAAATGGGCAGCAACTTGCGTTTGCCCGTCTCGGCAATCAAGTTGCAGATCGCTATCTTGGACATAGGCAAATTGGCTGCGAGGAGTTTTTGCAGGTGGCTCACAGCCATTGGATCGGTGGTGTACATTAAGGCAATGGCAGCCTTGGCTCGGAACAACAGCACCTCCGGCTTTTCGTCGTACAGCCCTTGCAGACGGCCCGACAAGTATTGGATGGCGTCGCGATTTCCATCGCGCGCGAGGATGGTCGCCGCTTCCGGTTGCAGCGTCGGCGTGGTAAACATCTCCTTGGCCATGAGATCCTTACCGGTCGGATCGTTGAGACGATACAGCAACAACACCAAACGGTAGCGGACCAGCCCTTCCGCGTGTGCGAGCAACCCCTTGGCCTGATCGACGATGTCCGAGCCGCCCAACTGCGTGAGCGCGCGCACGGCTGCGTCGCCCTTCACCGAATCTATCAGTTGGATTAGATTGAAGAGGTCGGGGATGGCGTCGCGGACGCCCAGGAGCGCCAGCGCGCGCGCGGCAGGCGCGCAAATTTCCCTGGCCCTGTCGCGCATCATGATTTGCAGCACGGGCACCACGCTTTGATCGCCGGTAAGCCCCGCCAACAGTGACGCCTTGGCGCTTACCCCACGGTCGCCGCTCTTGATCCCTTGCGGAATGACCGTCTTGCCGATTTCGTTGTCGCCTGCAATATACAGGCACAGGCTGGCCTCGACTTCCGTCGGGAGGTCATTGCTCGAGGCAAGCTTGTGGAGGTACTCGTTGGAGTCTTTTTCGCCGCTGGCAGACAGGAACGTGGCTGCGCGCATCTTGATGGACTGGTCGATTTTCGGCGTGTCGAATAACTCGCGGCAGCGTTTGAGCACGCGCTCGACGATCGTCTGTTCCTTGGGACGGAGGGTTCGGTTAGCATCCAGATTGAACTCGTGCGATTCGACCTGGCCGTCCTGCACCCGTATCTCGGCCACTGACGAAAAGAGGTAGGCGGTCCGCTCGCCTGTGGCGGGTAACACGGAAAAGCCGACTGGGCCGATGTCGACCACACGAAGATTGAGGTCCATGGCCTTATTCTTGAGGACCACGGTGACCATCCGGTCCTTGCCGACCAAGTCTTTGAGGACCATGCCGCCGCCATTCACGATGGGCGGGGGTTCATCCGCGAACGCCCATCCGGCCAGTAGCGCCAAGGCAACCGATACCATCATCTTACGCATGGCTGTATATCCTTTCCCCGTCTTTGAACTAGGCGTTAGGCGTTAGGAGTTAGAATGACTCCTAACTCTTAACTCCTATACGCCTAACTTCTAACTCTTAACTCCATCTTCCCACAATCCACAGGCTCAGTGCAATTCAAGCCCATCTTCCCGTACCAGGTATTCGAGGAACTTCTTGGCCGCTTGGAGCGAAGGCACGAGCGGATGAATGGCCAGCGCCTGGAGCGCGCATTCATAGCTCTTGTGGCGCACCGCCTCGATGGTGAGGCGGTCGCTCTCCTTCACGGACATACAGAGTCCTTTCATGAACCGCGGGCAATTGCCGATGGGCTTCGTGCGCAACTCCTTCTTGCTGACCCACACCGGTACCTCGACGCTGCTCTCTTCGGGCAGATCGCGGATGGTCTCGCCATTGCGCATACAGAGCACCATGCAATGTTCCGTCTTGCTTTCCAGGGCTTCGACAAGTGGGACGATTATCTCTTCGTACCAGACGGCATTGCGTTCGCGGGCCAGTTCCGGGATCTCGCACAGATGCTCGTCCTGGTAAGACTTGAGAATCTGCTGTTCGGCCTCGTGCAAGACCTCCGCGCGAACCGGCCCATGATTGTGCTGCTTCTTCAAAAGTTCCGTTTGGTGGAAGAACAGGCCGACGGTCCTCGTGGGTATCATCCGAAACAACTCGATGAGCGCATGGTCGAAACCGTCTTCCTTCGATCGTTCGAGCTTGTCGAGCAGATACGTCATATAACTGCGCCCGTCGATCTTGACGTCCTGAATCCAACCCAAGTGGTTCAGTCCCACGTAATCCACGGTCACTTCGTTTGGCGAACAGCGCAGAACTTCCGCGATTTTCTTCACGGTAACCGACGGCAGGTCGCAGGCCCCAATTACGTTGAGTTTCGAGTAGCGCCCCAGCGCCTCGACGACGATGCCGAGCGGATTGGTAAGATTGATGAACGTCGCGTGTGGATTGATGGATTCGATCGTGTTGGCGATGTCGAACACCACAGGCAACGTACGCATGGCGTTGGCAAACCCGCCCGCGCCGAGGGTTTCGTCGCCAAGCATGCCGAATTGCGGCGGCACTTTTTCATCGCGTGCGCGCGCCAGCATACCGCCGACGCGGATCGCATTGATCACGTATCGCGCCCCACGTACGCCCGCTTCGAGATCGGTCGTGTGATGGATCAGCACGGGGAATCCCGTGCGATCAACCAGCCGCTGACAGAACCGAGCGACGATCGGCAGCTTCTGGCCCGGGCGGCCGACCAACACCACTTCCTTGACGTTCAGATTGTGTGCAACGAGCGATAGAACCAACTCGGGCGTATAAACGCTGCTACCGCCCAGGACGGCAATTCTCTCTATCATGACCGGCCCAACCTCCCATCAATTAGGATTGTGAATTCACTCTTGTCCAAATTAACTTTCTGAAAATGGCGACTTGACAACCCGCCAGAGACGTTGAAGAATCGGGTGTCTCACAAACCGGTTCACAACATCAGCAAGGAGGGCTTCACGATGGTAAAGACTGCCAGTCTGTTTAGTCAACTTCTGGAGCAAGTCCCCGCACGGAGTTCGCCAGCATTGTCAAGAAACATCAAGGCGAACGTTACGCGCGCGGATTCACTTGTTGGACGCAATTGGTGGGTATGTTGTTCATCGCCATATCTCCTTTTCGGATCATCCGGATTTAGCGTATTTCTTTTTCACGTTCACGGAAAATTAC
>CAIYET010000802.1 GCA_903925285.1 Candidatus Hydrogenedentota bacterium
AACAAAAAGGCCGGGCAGTGTCCGGCGCAAGACTTTTGATTGTTGAGGATCTCAGGCTGAGCCATCCCCCTCGTCGCCGCCCTTTTCGCAGACGTACGCATAGGCGCGGGTCAGGGCGGCAATTGCCTTCGGAATGTCGTTTTCCTTCAGGCTCGATGTCGTTTTCCAGGCACCTGCGGCGTCTTTGTACGTGCGATCGATGACGACCGACCATGCGTCGAATGCTTTTCCTCCTGGTGCGGCGCGCTTTTCTTTCCATATTGTCGCCCGGACAGCACCGAACTTATAGTGGTGTGCGGGTTTGTTGTTCTTTGTTTCTTCCATTGTTTTCACCTCCGTTGTGTTAATGAAAGCATGAAGTGTTATGGCCGGATGTTTCCGGTTCTTCGATGTTTTGTTTTTGGTGTTGGTCATTTCTACCCTCACTGGCGAGGGTAGAAATGACTGGTCTGCTGTCGTGGCTGCGGACTTTTGTTAGTGTGAATTCGAGTGAGTCATTCCGCACAACCCATGACTTGTTCTGGTGGCCGAGGGTAATCAGGATTATTCAAAGTGCTTTGTGTTTAGGATGGGTTGTCGGCGATGGGAAGGGATGACGCGCACTTCGTCGAACCCGGCAAGCTTTGTGCGTGATATGTTCTTTTGGATGTTGCTTTTGCCGGTTTCGACCAGTACAGCGATGGTCTTGCCTTCTTTTTGTGCGTAGATGTCCACGATTAGGTCATTCGAGACGCGGTATTCTGTTTCGACCGCCCATCCCTCTGCGGTGAGGTGTGTCGCTGTCTCGTGGATGACGTAGCGGTGCTCGATGCCTCCGGCTGTTGTCTCAGCCAGAGGGCCAATGTCGTATTGACGGCAAAAGCCACGGCCATCTTTGGTAAGCTCGAACAATTTGAGGATGCTTGTGCCTGTGAAGATGTTGGCCGGCTTGATGATGCCGCGTTGCTCGAGCGCCTGTAGGGCTGCGACGCCCTTGCGCCGGCTGGATTGCAGCCGGTGAATGCGTCGTACAACCCCATCGAATGGCTGGGCTACAATGTCAGTGAGCATGGCCAGTTCGAGAGGACTTGGCTCATCAAGAACAGGCCGTGCTTGTTCGTCTTTAGGGGTGGTGGTCGGGGATACAGTCACGACTGATTGGATAGTCGTGGCTTCTTGGGAGGGTGATTCCGTAGGTTGTACTTGTCTTTCATCGTGCGGCGGAATCGCCCTCGGCGGGCTCAATTCCGGCTGAGGTCCACGGAACGCCCTGGAATTCATGGAATACCAGCGGGAATGCATGTGCTGGCGGATATCAAGGTCTGAAACCGTCCCTTTGGCAATAGGGCGGTAATTGAGAACGATATGGACTGGGTCTGGGAATCGCCCCACACGCACGACCGCTTCACCCACGGGCAACCGTCCCAATTCGTCCTTGGCCTCATCCTTCAATAGCATGGCCTGGGATGTTGCGCGAACGTCGCTCGCATGCTTTGTGTGGAAGGCGATCGTGGTGGCTTGGTTGCCAAAAACACTGACCGGGACAACAGAAGCATTCTGCGTGGCGAGGATGATGGATTCGCCAAGTTCCCTGACCTCGCGAAGCGCAATATGCATGACCGGCTCGGAACCATCGCCTACCCCAGGCGGTGAACGGAGCAAGTGGTGGGCTTCTTCGATTACGATCACGTGTTGGAGTACCTCGCGATTCTCATTGTTATGCATCCGATACTGAATGACCCAGAGTAGAAGGCATTCTGAAAGACAACACTGCTCTGAAGGATTGAGCAGGTCCATTTCAAGGATGACGTTCTCCTTGAGTAACCTCGCGAAGTCGATGGGGTGTGCAGGGCAAAACACCTCTGCTGCGTTGCCGCTCGTAAGACTCCCGACTGCGCGCCTTGCCGAGTCCAACCACATACCTTTGCGTCCTCGGGCTGGTTGCGCGTCGAGCGTTACCGCCACATCTTTGAAAGTGGGCCATCGTTTTTGGGCGCCGGCCTTGCCATAGGCTTCCTCCAAAGCGGAGATTAACAAACTTTCTGAACCCGCGCCCTGCATGTACGCGTGACTAACCGCGCCAACGACCTTCTTGAGCCAAACATCCACAGGTGTGCCGGCTGGTGGTATCAACGGGTTGAATTGGAACGGCGCGGTGCGGCTGTCGCCAGCCGTAAAGATCAGAATCTTCGCGTAATCCTTTAGAAGTGCGCGAAACGTGCGCTTGAAATCCACCAACATGAACGGCACCTTTTCTCGGGTAAGGCCGTCGAGAATGAGGGCGATACCGTTCGACTTGCCGCTACCGCTTGAGCCATATAGCCCGACGTGGCGGAGTAATTCCTCTGTCCGTAATCCAAACAGGTGTGTCGTGCGGCCGCCATACTTGATTCTTCCGAGATCCAAAGAGCCGATTGCTCGTTCCGGAGGGGGCGGGGGAAAGAGGCCTGCAGTGCTTCCGGCAGCATCTTCGTTGAGCAAGTTTGCCGCCTGCGCTTCCAGAATTCGTTCCAGTTCGCGCTGGTCGTCAGTATCAGAAGCCAAGTACACGCGCCAAAGTTCATTCACGCGCGCGCTGCCAACTACAGGGGCCAACTTGCGGAGAGTATCGCGGACGGTGTTCAAACAGACATCACCCGTTGTTTACGTTTTTCTTCGAGGTACTCACGTTGCAGTTCTCTTAGCTCTTTTTGCAGTGCGGCAATATCTTTCCAGGCAGACGTTGTTTCCCGGCGTTTCTCGCCTTCCAATTCCGCGAGCTCCTTTTCTATGGCCGAACGCCGGCGAGGATCGCCGATGGTAAAAGGCGCGCCTTCATAAGGCGATATTCGGAGAAGCAATGACTTCGCCGCAGCCGATTGCACGTCGATTTCGGCAAGCATACGATCTCTCAACTGCTCGCGCTCCGCAATATGGCCTAAGACCTGCCGGATGCTCGCTTCGATAATGGCAAGCTTATCAGAAAGGAAACTGCTGATAAGGTCCGTGTTTCTGTTCTGAAGAAAGGAGGGGGCCGTGGCTGTCGCAATCTCCGAAGAGCTTCGATTCAAGCCTACCCCGCTCCAATTGCAGATATAATTCGGGTGGACAGGCACGTAATATGGTGTAGATTTCATTGTAAAAGGAAGTCACCTCCGGGAATGATTCGGGCCGCCCAGCCGCATATCGTTCGCCGGGACCATTGCCTCGTCTATCGTAACCAGCGATGTACTTCAACGTGAAGTACATATTCTGAATTCCTTCGACATACTCGGCCATGTTCGAATCACCCCCATTACTTTTACTACAGGAAAGTAGGTCAAGTATAAAAACCTTTCGATGCGTATGGGAGAAGCCCGACAGTTCAATCCGGCAAGCAATGCGTATCGCGGCTTCCCCTTACGGGAAGACGCGACAGTGGGCTGAGGTTGGTATCAACCTCACGCCCGCT
>CAIYET010000803.1 GCA_903925285.1 Candidatus Hydrogenedentota bacterium
ACCTTGTCTCCTGGATCTTTCACGCGAATGTCTGTGGTCGCCCGATCGTCTGGAAAAATAACCCCGTTTGTGAATGAACCTCTTGTTTCGACGCGGATAATGTGCTCTTCCACTTCAAGAAAAGCGGGGTTCAGTGCATAAGCAACGGCGAGTGGGTCGTGAAGATAACAGCCATCAAGGCCCTCCCATTTATGGAATTCCATGTACTTCTGAGATATGGCATGAACAAACTTTAGCAAACGGTTTTTCGCGTGGACACTGTGAAGGATTTCAAGAAGTTTGCTTCGCAGTATTACTTTTTGTGTAACATCCAGCCCGACGAACGTCAACGGAACGGCCGTTTCGGGAACTGGTGGCGTATACGTGATGTCTTTGATGAGCGATTCTGGAGACGTTGGCGTAATCGTAACAGGATGACCTTTCTTGTCTACGGGGTTCCGGCGGCAAGATGCCCTGCAAAAGTTGACGACCTCTGCCGCCGCGACCGGGTCGGCGGCAACGTTGAATTCGGCGTCAGGGCCGATATTGCCTACGTCAAAGAAGACGCCTCCCATCGCTACTATTTCTTTCAACTTCTTTACGCCATCGGGGTTCTTGCGTATAGCCAGCGCGACGTTGGTCAAGGGCCCTACTGTGACGAGCGTAACCTGCTTTGGATACTTGGCGGCCACATCGCAAATAAGCTGCCATGCTTCTCGCTCGTCGAGTTTCATCTCCGGTGTCCGGATACCCTTTACGTCGCCGAGTCCGTCATTTCCATGAACGCAACTGGCCGAGATCTGCATTCCGGGGGTAAGTGGCCGCTCCGCCCCTTTGGCGACGGGTGGATGTCGCTTCATGCCCAACTGATGAAGAACTTTGAAGACATTAGGAACCACCTTATCTAGGGTAACATTCCCCGCCACCGTGGTGATCGCTTCGACTTTTAATCCTTCTGCGCGAAATCCGACGATAAGCGCAAAGGCATCGTCTACACCGCAATCCGTGTCGATGATAATGCGATGCGGGCCAGGGCGGCCTGCGGCCACCTTATTGCTCTTCAGGAGAAACACGCCTCTCTCGTATTTCGTCTGAAATGAGGGAATAAGACCATGTTTCTCGATGTTTTCCGCAAGCTTGGCCATTTTGTCGGCAGGGGCGCCTTTACTCTCGATTTCAATCTCGGCCAGCGTGATACCTTTCTTCCCATCCACGTAGTAAGTCACTTCATCGAAACATATCTCAACATGTCGCAATGAGGTTTTCTCCGTCAGTATGAAGACCTGTCGTGTATTTTCGATCCGCAGTACCTGCTTCAGAGCCCCGCATTCGGGAGCGACATAAGGCAGCAGGATTGCCGGAAAGACATTAGGAACGGTTCCCGCAAGGAGCTGCGCCTCCTGTTTGGCTGAAACCGTCGCTTCCTTTTCTATGCGATCATAGATTCCTTCAGAGGTGATTGCGCGCGAACCCGGGAGTCGTTTCTTCAATGTTACGAGCGCGTGGTCTTCTTTCTTCCTTAGCCTGAAGGAAGCCCCCATTTTGTAAAGCGTGAACTGTTCATCATCGAAGTAGGTATCTTCTTGAAGTTTTGGCTGGCCGATGTTGACGTTGAAATCGGAAAGATCCATCAGCCAGTGCCTGAGTTTCGGAAAGTACCTTCCTTTGTCCGGGCAAAGAAACTTGTACTCGCGTTCGTGTCCATAAGCGGGTCTTGCGACAACTGAATTGGGATCTATCTTGTACTTGGCCAACTGGTTCTTCAGAAGCCGTACATAAGGCTCCGCCGAGTTCCCTCGCTTCTCCTCCTCCTCAAGCAGTGGAATCTTGCCGTAGCTCTTGCCATGAAAATCAAGCGCGGGAAAGGCGACCAGTTCGGTGTCGCCATCAAGCGACCAGCGAACCCATCGGTAGTCGGCTGTGTCTATACCACTCTTGGTAAGCGGGTGGATGCGGTGATATTGAAGCGGCAGCAGATCCCCATCGCTGCCATAAGCCACCTTTTCATATTGGCGCGCAAAGAGCGGACTTGAAGATTCAAAGGGGCATGGTTCAAAGAAATAGAGGTTCGGAACGACGTCGTGCCGGAATTCCTTAGGAAACACAGTGTCAACGATGTGGAAGACTTCATGGTCACCGACGCGATATCCGTGGCCAACCAGGAAGACGCTCTTTGTCCCGAAAACTACCTGCACGCGGAAATTGTTAGCCGCTTTTGTCAAACGCCAATCGTCCGGCACATACAGATTCATTTCCGCAATCACTCTGGTCAACCATTCCGGAGTCACGCCCGCC
>CAIYET010000804.1 GCA_903925285.1 Candidatus Hydrogenedentota bacterium
GGACAAGTCGCCTATTTTGCCGTTCCTGCAATGAGCGACGTGATGCGGCTGGCCGATACCTATCCCGCCGATGGGCGACTCAACGGTGAATTGCGAATTGTTGCCGCCCAAAATGAGTTCGAGCCGGCCTCGTTCCAGCTCTACTCGGTTACCGATCTGAAAACCGTGACGCTGGCAGCTTCGGCGCTGGCCGGGCCGGGCGGCGCCACCATTCCGGCCGCCGAGCTGGACCTGAAGGTTGTCAAACTTTGGTTCCAAAACGGCAACGCCTGGATCAGTTATTTCGCCGATGTTGGGCTGAAGCTGACGCCGGAACTGCTGCTCCACGACGAGAACATGGTAAAGGTTGATACACAAGAGGTCGCCAACTACGCCCGGATCAAGGATGCCCAGGGTGAGCACTTCGTCTGGATTTCGGCGCCGCGGCAATTGGACACCGGCTCGTTCAGTCCCACACGGGAAGCCTTTGCGGATGCCGCGACTCTGCAGCCGGTCAGTCTCAACGGCGGCGAATTCAAGCAGTTCTTCGTGACCGCGCATGTGCCCGAGGGCCAGTCGCCGGGTGTTTACAAGGGGATTATCGCCATCACTGAGGGTGGTCGCAAGCTCATCGAGATTCCGGTAGCCTTGCGGGTGCTGCCCTTTGAACTGCCGGCGCCGCGCACCTATTTCGACCTGAAACGCGACTTCATTGTTTCCTTCATGGGGGGGACCACCCTCGCCGGCATGCAGAGTCTCATGGGCTGTGATGCCGCGACGGCCAAGGAGAAGTATCGTCAGTATCTGATCAACCAGCGCAACCACGGGATTTACCATCCGGAAATGGTTCACCGCGGGTCACAAGCCGGCCCCGGGGAGGAGGACGTCACGGCCTTGGAGCTGCTTAAGGAGTTGGGGTTCGCGACCAAGCCGGTCATGGGATCGAACTTCGCACCATGGTTTGGCCTGAACTCTGGCGGACGCATGACCTTCGACAACGAGATGGCTGCCAAAGCGGCGGCCAAGAAGTGCGCCGAGTTCTACCAGAAGCAGTTGGGCCATACGGATGTGCTTGCCAGCTACGGTGACGAGCAGGGCGCGGCCTTTGTCGCAACGCATCGCAACTTCTTCAAGTACTACCACGACTACGGCATTAAGATCGGCTGCGCCGGCCACGGCCCACTGATGTACAAGGGGGGCTACACCTATGGCGTCCACCCGCTCGGAGGCGAGCCGGACTCCAAAGAACGCATCCGGCCCTGGAACGAAATCGGCGATAAGTACGTCGGTTTCTACGCCGGGCAGCACACCGGCTCGGAGAATCCGCAATACATCCGCCGCCAGCACGGCCTGCTCGGCTACTTCAACAACCTGAGCCTGGTCTACAACTACGAGTTCGCGCTCGGGCCGTGGAACGATCGGGACACCGACATCTACAAGCCGATGGTCGTCGCCTATCTCAACCGCGGCGGCCTGGTGGACACGCTGCAATGGGAGGGGTTCCGCGAGGGGATTGACGACATGCGCTACGCTACGAAACTCAAATTGCTGGTTGAGGAAGCCGTTGCTTCCGGAAATACAGAACGCATGCTGACGGGCAAGAAAGCCCTGCAATACATGGCGCTGCTCAAGCCGACCGAGATGGACTTGGAGTCCGTCCGCGCTGAAATGATCGAACACATCCTGAAACTCATTGCCATGCGTTGATCACAGGAGACACCCATGAACAAA
>CAIYET010000805.1 GCA_903925285.1 Candidatus Hydrogenedentota bacterium
AAGCCTAAAGCCTAAAGCCTAAAGCCTAAAGCCTAAAGCCTAAAGCCTAAAGCCTAAAGCCTAAAGCCTAAAGCCTCATTCAATAACCAACACGTTGTGAATGTCCAATCCGGCAATCTTGACGGTCAGTAGACCGTTGTTCCAACTCCATTCGAGACCGGTCTCGTCCGGGGCCATGTAGCAGCGTTTCGGTTTCTCCGCGCGCGGAAGCGTAACCGTGAACGGTCCCGAAGGGGGGACCTGCTCGACCATGTGTCGGTTTGGCGCCGTATACCCGGCAGTCGAGCGGTTGACGAATTGGATGAGCATGCGCGCGTCCTTCTTGCGCGCGGACATCTCGATCCACCACGGGCCGTCCATGCGAATCAGGCCGGGCGCATCGAGCGCATCGAGCATGTCGCCGACGAACCGGCGCAGCATGGGGTAATGGTCCTGATGGTACGAGCGGAAGATGGGTCCGTACACGGCAATCACGACGCCTTTGCCGACGCGATTGAGCGTTGCGGCAGGCGTTCCGGCGTGGTTCAATGCCGGTTCCTGTTGATTGAGCAGCGGTGCGAGTTCCATAGCGCTCTCGAGCTTGACCGACTGCCATGGACCCGGTACCGTCACGCAACCGTTTCCGGCCGGAAGCCAGCCGCCGCCGACTTGCCCCTCGACCGCTTGCACGCCTGCAAGATCGGCGAGTTCGTTTGCGACGTGCGCGCCGCTGACGAGCAGGCGTCCGCCTTCGTTCACGTATGCGCGCAAAGCCGCGACGACATTCGCAGGCAGCGTCTCCTGTTCGGGCACGACGACGATCGGATAGTCCTCGATCCGCGCGAGCAACGCTTCCTCGTTCAGGATGTCCGCGCTGTAACCGTTTTCCAGCACGGCATGCAACGCGCCTTCCATCGGATGATTCGCGGCGGCGAAGTTGAACAGCGGCGCGCTATGCCGGTAATAGGCCGTCTGGCTGTGCAACACGGCGATCTGCGGGATCGTTTCCGTCCTGTGACAATACGCTTGACGCTTGCGGCAGAAGGCGCCGACCTGCGCGAGCAGGTCTTGATGCCACGCCGTCAGGCGGCCCGAACGTTGCGGCTGATCGTAGATGAACACCGCGCCGCCTTGCGCGAGTACTTCCGAGACCTCCTGGCACAGGTGTGGGACGGTCTTCATCGTCCAGCCCTGATCGCCCGTGTTCAGGAAGGCCCACGCCATCAAGTCCCACGGCTTGCCGCGACTGCCGATGAACCGCGATTCCGCGCAGGCGCGCTCCGCGCCGAACGACGGATCGAAATCGCCGCTCAGGTAATCGATCGGTGCTCTGATTACGTCGGGTTGCCGCACGCTGTACATCCAATTGCTGCACACCGCGACGTTCGGATGCTTGGCGTGGACGGCGTTGGCATATTTCGTCACATGCTCGACGAATAGGTCGCGCTGAAAGGCCAGCCACGCGTCCCAGTTCGGTTCGTCGGCTTTTGTGGGCGCCGAGGCAATGTTCGTGCGTTTCGTGAATTCCGCTTTGCACTCGTCGCAATAGCATGGCGCGCTCGCCCAGTTTTCGCCGTCGATCCACATGCCGTCGATCTGGTAGTTCTCGATGACTTCGAGCAATTGCGGGATCATGAAGGTCTCGGTATACGGCGACGTCGGGCAGGTGTTGTTTGGACTCGCCTTGCCATGCGCGTCGATGTTGGCCCATTCGGGATGCAACTCGAGCGCGCGCGTATCCCACACGCCCGAGTAATGGATCGAGAGCGGTATGCCCATGTCGCGCGTGACTTGCCGCCAGATCTTGAGGGCGTCGTTGACGATACCCGGCGACGGCGAGCCGACTTTCGACGGATACCCGGTCCATCCGGGATGGCCCTTGCAGTCATACTGAACGAAATCGGGTTTGGCTTTTTCGAGCTGTTCGCGGATGTGTTCGTAGGTCGTCTCGCGGCCCAGTTCCGTGTCCTTCTCGTTCGGATGCAGGTCGTAATGTAAACCAAAGAAGGCATTCTCGTGCCAGTTCTCGCCTGCGCCCATGGCCATTCCTCCCAGTGTCGCAACCCACAATGCCATCGCCATCATGATAGGTTCTCCCATGTTCGCGCTCCCGCCACTACATCGCGTTTTCCATGCCCGACTGCCGATCCAAAGGCTACTCGTCCGGTATTCCCGCAGCGTCGAAAAGGGCCTCCAATTTGTCGCTCAGGTCTATGCGGAGCGCAGCCAACTTGATGTCGCTTAGATTCAGATACCGCGCGGAAGGATGATTAACGAGAGATACCTCTTCCCCTTCGTAGACACCATACCCCTCCGCTTTGACCACGGTGTTGGAGAGGGCGACAATGTGGGTCATCGGCAGCCACGCTTCGGTGGGACACTGCTCGGGATCGTGATGGGCGTACGTGACCGCACGGAATTCGTGAGGCAGCCGCCAGCGCTGAACGATGTGCAGTCCCAGCAGGGGGTGGAAACGGTCCAGCACCTCGCGGAGGAGAGTCTGTTCCGTGGCCCGTTCTCCGAGGACCCCGGAGCACTCGCTGGTGACAATATCCAACAGCATGGCTTTCCCAATATCATGAATTAGGCCCGCGAGGAAGACGGCCTCGGAACGGGGTTCGGACGTCATGATAGCGATTCTGCTGGCGCAATGTGCGGTGGCGATAGAGTGGCGCCAGAGCCGCCACATGAACCTTCTCAGGCGTTTGTCGCTCGTGACAAACAGGTTGTTGCTGACCACCACTTGGACAGTGTTGGCGACATTCTTCATGCCGAGGCGCGAACAGGCGGCGTTCAAATCTTTGATCGCTTGCAGCCCTCCAAACATGGCACTGTTGGCAAGCCGCATGATGGCCACCGCAATGACTTGGTCCTGTTGGATAACTTGGACCAGGTCGGCCATCGAGACATCGGGGTCGCGCACCATGGCCAGGACCCGCTGGGAAACCTCCGGCAACACCGGCAAGTTCTCCATGGCATCGGGAATGCGTTTGACAATGCCGCTGCCCATTGATCGCTCCGGGGTCATCTGGCGGATGTCTGGGGTATGTTCGAGCGCGTGGGCGACGCCGTGCGAACCATCCCACTTAACCACAAATGGGTTGCTGCAGCGCTGGCACGCGTGCAATTCCGCCGTCTCGCGGGGATTGCGGTCTTCAGGAAGCGGTTCCGAACAAAATGGACACGAGATCACGGCCTGTTCTTTTTCCACGCCAACGTTATGCATCACTTCTTGTCTCCTGTTGCCCGCTGCGGCGCGGTTGTGTTACTGGCGATTTGACGCAATGGGTGCATGTCGAACGTGCGCGGTGTTCGGTTCAATACTTCCTCGAAGGTCGTGAGGCCCTTGACGACTTTGGCCACCCCATCCTCGCGCATGCTGACGAGGCCGGTGGTTTCGACGCTGATCTTCCGGATCTCGTGTGCGGTTTTCTTCTGCAAGATGGCTTCTTTGACTTCCTCGTCGAGTACCAGGAGTTCATAAGCGGCGACGCGTCCGCGGTAGCCGGTGTGAGCGCAATGGTTGCACCCGCGTCCCCGGTAGTACTCATATTGGCGCACCTCGGCAATGTCGAGTCCCACCGCTTGTATTTCCTTGGCGCTGGGCATGTAGGGTGCACTGCATTTTTGGCAGATGCGGCGGAGCAGACGCTGGGCCACAATGGAGATTACGGTCGAGGAAATCAGGAAGGTCTCAATCTCCATGTCAATGAGGCGCAAGAGGCCGCCGATGGTATCCTCGGTATGAAAGGTGGAGAAGACTTTGTGCCCAGTCAATGCGGCTTGAATGGCGACTTGTGCGGTCGTCTTGTCGCGGATCTCGCCCATAACGATGATGTCGGGATCCTGGCGGACCATCTCGCGCAGGCTCATCTCGAAGGAGCGTCCCACCTTGTCGAAAATCGAGCACTGAGTGATGCCCTCGATCGTGAACTCGACCGGGTCTTCGGCGGTAATGATCTTGCGGGAGAGATCATTGCAATAGTCGATGCTGCTGTACATGGTGGTTGTTTTTCCCGAACCGGTAGGCCCGGTAATCAGCACCACTCCGGTGGACAAATCGAGCACATCGGTACGGTACCGCTCCATCATGCTCGCGGACATCCCGAGTTCGTCGAGGCTCACCAGTGCCAGTTCCTTGTTCAACACCCGTAGCACCGCCGATTCCCCGTACACGGTCACGTAGATGGAAAGACGCATGTCGATTTCTTTCTCGCCATATGCAAACAGCAGGCGGCCTCCCTGGTGTTTCTGGTGTTCGCTGATGTTGCAGTCGGCGAGGATCTTGATGCGCGAGATGATTTTGGGTAGGAGGTCCAATGGCAGATCGGTTTTGTGCACGAGTACGCCATCGATCCGGTACCGCACGCGGATCTTGTCCGTCATAGGCTCGATGTGAATGTCGCTGGCCCTTTGCTCGATGGCCTGGCTAAACAGGTATTTGACCAACGCGACCACCGGGTCTTCTGCGAACTGCACATCGGGCGCGCTCTTGTCTTCCGCCTTCTCACGGAATCGTTGGAAGTCCTCAATGCTGCTGCAGATGGCCTCCTCGGGACCTAAGGCGCGGATTGCGTTGCCTTGGTACATTTCGTCGACGGCCTGGCGGGTGTCGTTGTTATTGAGATCGGAGACGACCACGGTAACACGGCCCTCTTCGTTCTTGGAGAACGGCACGAACTGATGCTTGGTGAGATAGCTGGGAGACACGCCCCGCAGTAGATTGGGATCGATCATGGAAAGGGTCGGTTCAATGAAGGGTACGCCGGCCTGATGGGCGATGCAGTGTATGAGCGTGTGTTTATTGATAGCGCCTAACTGGATCAGGGCTTCTCCAAGACGCACTCCGCGGCCCCGCTGTATGGCGAGGGCCATATCGAGGGCTTCCAGCGTGATAATGCCCTGCTCGACGAGCATGTCGCCCAACCGAATGCCGACACCGTGCTTGGTGATCGCCTCGGTCACGGCCTGCCGGGTGGCATAGCCGAGTTCGATCAGTACCTCGCCCAACCGCTTCGGCTCTTCGAGGAGGCTCTGAACCCGCAGCGCCCGCTGGAGTTGCTCCGGCGTGATGACGCCCTCATCGACCAGGGCTTGGCCGACTGCCGAACGTCTCTTCTGAACCGTCTTAGCCATGTTTCGCCCTTCCGCCGCCGTTTTCCGACTTCGTGAAGCACACTATCACATCCATACATATTACGTGCGCAAGCACCTCCGGGCCGAATTTCCGCGACATCCCGGTTTGCATGGGCAGGAATACACCCGGGCGGACATCGCCTGATCCCGACACGGTACTCCGGTCCCTAGCACCGTTAGCACACCGCGATTATAACAGAATGCCCAAAGACCGCGAAACCGCCCTCAACGCAAGAGTAATTCCAAGGCAAACCGTCGTTTGAGTGTGGCGCCTGTCGGATCGTATAGTGCGTGGCCTATGCGATACGCAACGTGCGAAAAGGACGTATGAAAGGAGCGCATGATCATGTGTTTGAGGAATAGCCAACGGATTTCGCGGCGCGGCCTGTGGTTTGGCGTCGCTGCTTTCTTCGTCGCGGTGCTTGCGGGAGTGGTGATTGGCCGGTACGTCGTGTTCGCCAAGGAGATGCACAAGACCGCGTATGCCGCCACGCGGGATGCGGACCAAATCGTCCTGACGTGGTCGGACGATCCGCGCACGACTCAGGCGGTCCAATGGCGGACCTCTACTGGGGGCGACGGGAATGTCGATTGTATTCGATACCGTCGCGCTGGGGAGGCGAAGTGGCAAGTGGTCAAGGCGGTCACAACGAGAATCGAGGACGCCTATCTCGAGAACGATAAGGCCTGCGCGCATCATACGGCTCGACTCGATGGATTGGATCCCGGCACGAACTATGTCTATGAGGTCGGCAATGGGACGAAATGGATGTCGGAGTCGCATTTCTCGACTGCGCCGGGGACTGGAACGAAATTTAGTTTCATATATATGGGCGACGTTCAGGTCGGTTACGAAGAGTGGGGGACTCTCCTCGATGCAGCCTTCGAGCGCCATCCCGATACGGCCTTCTTCACCGTGGCGGGCGACCTGGAAAACCATGGGTGCGACCGAAATGAGTGGGATGCGTTTCTGCACGCTGGTGCAGGCATTTTCAATCATGTTGCCTTTGTACCGGTACTGGGCAATCACGACAAGTGCAACCAGGGCGCAATGTATCGAGCACTATTCGAGCTTCCGAAGAATGGACCGTCGAGCGTTGCGCCGGAACTGGCATATGCCTTCGAATATGAGAATGCGCTTTTCGTGATTCTGAACAGCGAGGTGAGACCGTCCACGCAGACCGCGTGGTTGGAGAAGCAACTTTCGCAATCCAAGGCGACTTGGCGGTTTGCGGTGTTCCATCATCCCATCTACTCGCCCAAGGCGGACCGCGACAACGCCAAACTGCGAAAGACGTGGGCTCCCGTGTTCGACAAGTACCATGTGGACATGGTACTAACCGGACATGACCATTCCTACATGCGAACGTATCCGCTAAAGGACGGCAAGCGCACCGACAAGGCCGGCGACGGTACCGTTTATGTCACGTCCGTGTCGGGCACGAAGTACTACGATCAGCAGCCCGGTGAACAATCTGCGGTCGCGTTCGCGAATGTGTCCACCTACCAAGTCATCGACATCGACGGCAATCGCCTCACCTATCGCGCCTACGATCTGCAGGAAAAAGTGATGGACGAACTTGTTATCGACAATAGGCTTTAGGCCGCACGCGGAAGCCTTGCGCGCGGGCC
>CAIYET010000806.1 GCA_903925285.1 Candidatus Hydrogenedentota bacterium
ATATTATATCAAGACAGTCTTGATATGTCAAGCAAAAAGATCGCACGCCCCAGTCGAACGAAAACGCAATGAAATCAAACTCCCGATACCCGCTCCTCACCTGCCCGCGCGAAAACTCGCCCCCTTACCTGCGGATCGGGGTCGTGTAGCGGAGGGAAAATGGCAAATTATTCATTCCTGGACCTCGCGTGTGACATTCTCAGAATTGGGTCGACCCCCCTGACGTTTCAAGAGATTTGGAACGTTGCGGTAGAAAAGGGGCTGGCCGCAAAAGTGAAGACATCAGGCAAGACCCCTTGGAGTACGCTTGGTGCGTTGTTGTATGTCGAGGTGCGCGACAATCAGGACTCGCGTTTTATCAAGGTTGGAAAGCGCCCCGCGAGATTCTTTCTGAGGGAACGCGCGTCGGAGATACAGCCGGATACTGTGGCAAAAATAGAAAGAGAGGAGTTTAAGCAGAAGGAGCGCAAGACGGAGTATCAGGAGAGAGACCTTCATCCGCTTCTTGCTTATTTCACGTACACCAATATCTCATTCAGTCGCGGGCGTGCCATCCACACAAAGACCATTTACCACGAGAAATCCCAGCGGTCGGGCTACAACGAGTGGATACACCCGGATATGGTTGGTTTCTACTTGCCCTTGGACGACTGGCGTCCAGACGTTATCGAGTTCAACCGGGTCTCGGACAACAACTCTTTACGCCTTTTCTCGTTTGAGTTAAAAAAGGCTCTCACGAAGTCCAACTACAGGGAAGCATTCTTCCAGGCGGTCTCGAATTCTTCGTGGGCGCATGAGGGATACCTTGTCGCGGCGGATATCCTTCAAGATGAAGAATTCCAAGCGGAACTGGAGCGTCTGGCTTCATCATTTGGGATCGGCATCATCTCTTTGGATGTGAGGGATATCGACGCTTCAACTGTAGTCTATCCCGCCCGGAGGCGGCCGACTCTCGATTGGGAAACAATCAACAAACTATGTGAGCAGAATACCGATTTTGAGAAGTTCCTTCAGGATGTCCGGATAGATTTCGAGTCCAAGCGCATTCACAGATCCGAGTACGATGAGGTGCCAAGGGACATTCGCCGGTACATCGCTGAAAAACTGAAGGTGGAAGTCGTTTCGTGATGCGAATTATCCTTGCGCGCCCAATGCGGCCAACGAAAACGCACAGTGCCAGGAACGCATATAAAGCTCTCCTATTCGGGAAAAAACATCGCGGTCACATATTCGTTATTGAATTCCACGTCCAGCGATAAGTCGACGTGTTGGACTTGGCGCGCCCATGTTTCGGCGCGTTCGCGTGCGTGGCGCGAGGCGGCTGCGAGCCGTGCGCCCGCGAGCGATGTGTTGCCGACGTATTGGATGCGATGGTGTTCGAGTTCGATGGGCAAAAGCCCGATGCGTTGCGCGTTGCTGCGGCGAATGAAGTTTCCGAAACCGCCGGCAATCAACACGCGTTCGATGTCGCCGACATCGAGTCCGACGCGGCGCATCAGGATCAAAATGCCGGCGCGGATTGCGGCAGTCGCGAGCTGGACCTCGCGGATATCTTTCTGCGTGAGCAACACGGGCGCGCCGGACGAGGTCTCGTCGGCGTTTGCCAATATAAACGCGGGACCGTCCGCCGTATCGATTAGCCGGTCGCGCAACGGTTGCGGCACGGTGTCGGGCACATCGTCGGCGCCGAGCAACATGCCTTGGCCAAGCAGCATTTCGTGGCGTAACAACTCCGCGATTACGTCGATGAGCGCCGAGCCGCACAGACCAACTGGTGGCGCGTCGCCTATGACGCTAATCCGCGCGTCGCCATCGAAGACGACCTTCTCGATGGCGCCGGTGGTGGCGCGCATCCCGTGCATGATCCGCGCACCCTCGAATGCCGGACCGGCAGCCGTCGAGGCGGCGAGCATGCGTCCGTCGTGGTAGACGACGATTTCGCCGTTCGTACCGATGTCGACGAGCAGCGTCGGGCCGGCGGATTCCGGTAACGAGGTCGCAAGAATGCCCGCGACGGTGTCGCCGCCGACGAATCCACCGATCACGGGGAAGAGATACGCGCTGCCGCGCGCATGGATGTCGAGTCGCAGTTCCGACGCGCGCACGGCGAGACCGTGGCCGGTCGCGGGCGGGAACGGCGACTCGCCCAAGGCGGACGGATCGATGCCCGCGAAGATCTGCTGCATGGTCGTGTTGCCCGCAAAAACGGCTTCGTATATACGCGAGAGCGGTATGTCTTCGGTGGCGGCGAGTTCCGCGATCATCTCGTTGACCTCGTCCAGAATCGCGGCGCGCAACGATTGCAGGCCCGTCGCGTCTTGCCGGACGAGTTGGATCCGCGAGATGACGTCGTCACCGAAACGGGTTTGCGGGTTCATGCGCGCGACGCTCGCGCGCTCGTGGCCCGTCGTCAAATCGAGCAGCACGCCCGCGAGCGTGGTGGTACCGATGTCCATCGCGACGGCGTAACACTCGTTGCGCGTGTCGCCTTGTTCGAAGTCGATGAGGTGTCCGTCCGCGAACACGGCCGTGCCGTAAAAGTCCCCCACTCGCAACTTTTCAGGCAGCTCGCGCAAGAGTTCGAGGTCAAGCGTGAACGGTTCGAGGGCGCGTTCGAGGCGGTTGACGTCGGGCAGTTCGTCGAACCGGTCAGGCTTCGGCAATTCGACGAGGACTTTTCGAAGCGCGGCGTCGGCGACGTCGGTTACGGCGTCGCGCGCGTCAGCAAGGATCTGGAATGCGGAGGCCAACACCGAGGTGTCGGGGATATCCACGGTGGTTGCGGCGCACACGTGGGTTTGGCACGCGAGACGATAACCCTCGGCGAGTTCGGAGGCATCGAGCGTCGTTTGTTCGGCGTCGCACGGTACGTCCGCGTTGCGCATGACACGCACCTTGCACTTTCCGCATGTGCCACGTCCGCCGCACGGCGTGTTGAGCGTGATACCGGCCTGCGCGGCGGTTTCGAGCAGCGTGCTGCCATCGAGGACGAATACCGTGCGCCCATGCGGCTGAAAGGTAACGGGAATCTCGGCTTCTCTCATGGTTACTTCGAGTCCTTAGATCGAGTCGCGTAAGTATAGAGGGATTTTGAGGCCATGGCAACGAAACGAATCGGCGGAACAGGATTTAGATTCTAACGCCCAGAATGCGAGAATTTCCTTTGCACATTCATTTTGGATTTTAGATTTTGGATTTTGGATTGGCGCCGAAAGTGCAGAGCGTTGAGTGGAGAACGGCATTGTCGCGAAGGTCCTTGCCACGTTGCAGCAGTTTGACCAGCGAATGCAGACGATCCCGCAGTCATGAACGGCAATCCAAAATCCAAAATCCAAAATCCAAAATCTCAAATCTTATTGGTTAGGATTTCAGATTTCCGTCTGGCGTTCTGAATCAAGCATCTTTCTGCAAGCTCTCGCGAATTCTTAGGTATGACGCGTACCGGGCCTCAGATGTCTCGCCCGCCTCGACGGATTCGCGGACGGCGCAGCCTGGCTCGTGCGTATGGGTGCAATCGCGGAACCGGCAGCCCTCCCCCACTTCGGCCAATTCCGGAAAGTAGTAGGCTACTTCTTCGGGCGAGACGTTCCAGACGCCGAGGTTGCGCGCGCCGGGCGTGTCGATGACCCGGATGCCGCCCGACAAGGTGTGCAAACGCGCGTTGGTCGTCGTGTGCCGCCCCTTTTCGTTGGATTGGCTGACCTCTTGCGTGGCGATATCGATCATCGGATCGAGCGCATTGAGCAGCGAAGATTTGCCTACGCCGCTGTGTCCAGCGACGACGCTTAACTTGCCCGATAGAACAGTGCGTAACGCTTCGAGACCTTCGCCGGTCTCGCAACTCGTGGGCAATACGCTCATGCCGATCTCGCGGTACAAACGGACCTCGTTGGGTTCCGCGTTCACAAGGTCCATCTTGTTGACGACGAGTACCGGCTCGACGTTGCCGACTTGCGCGGCAATCAGATAGCGGTCGACGAGGCCGGGCTTGAAGTTTGGGCGCGCCGCTGCGGCAACGATGACGAGTAGGTCGACGTTCGCGGCAATAATCTGCTCGGCAAGGGCGGAACTCACGTGTGCAAGGCGGCTGAGTTTCGACCTGCGCGGCGCGATGCCGCGGACAATGGGCGTATCGTCGGCGAACTCGACTTGGATCTCGTCGCCGGGCGCGAGAACTGTCGCGTCGCCGCGTCCGAGACGTCCGTCGATTTCGGCCATGAGTTCGCGCCCGTCGATTTGGATAAACGCCCAACGGCCCGTGTGCGAGACGACAACCGCGTTGGGCTTCACGGCTTCAGGGGCAAGATCCGGTTCGGGCGGCGCGGGCACGCTGGCCGCCTTGCGATGGCGCGCGCGGTCGTGCGAGAAGGCGAACTCGTGCCCGGTCGTCCAGTCGCGCGTTCGGACCGCCGGGCCTTTCTTCTGGCGCTTTTTCATAGGGGGTTTGGGGGTTGGGGTTTGGGGTTTGGGGACTGCTTCCGATTCAGGCCTTGTTGTAGACGCGCGAGAAGACGAGCTACGACTTGGGTTTGTTCCCATACGGGGAGCACATTCTCGCGAGAAAGCATTTCCAGACGATTCGTCAGCGTCATCAATGTTTCGAGTTCTGCCAGCGATCCTCCGGCAATAGACAAGTGATGGAGGTAATCGCCGCGATGCACCCTCCCGTATCCCTCCGCAATATTCGCCGGAATAGACACGGCGGCGCGCCGGATCTGCGAGATCAATCCGAATTTCTCCTCGCTTGGCATGGACACCATCAGGCGATAGCACATCTCAACCAAGCTCATCGCTTCCTTCCATGTTTCGAGGTCACGATAGCTTTTGGCAGCCACAGGTGTCACTCCAGGGGTTTGGGGTTTGGGGTTTGGGGTTTGGGGACTGTTTCCGTGTCAGGCCTTGTTGTAGACGCGCGAGAAGACGCGCTGCAACTTGGGTTTGTTCCCATACGGGGAGCACATCTTCTAGCGGTTCCACAAAACCCCGAAAACCAAACTCAAGACCCCAAACCCCAAACCCCAAACCCCAAACCCCCTTCTTCATGCGTCAACCCGTTCCGGTCCACAGTGCTTGTCGAGGAACGCGCCCACTTCGTCCATAGGGATACGCTCTTGTTTCATGGAATCGCGTTCGCGGACTGTGACCGTACCGTTTTCCTTCGTGTCATAGTCTACTGTAATGCAGAACGGTGTGCCGATCTCGTCCATGCGCCGGTACCGCCGTCCGATGGCGCCGCCTTGGTCGTAGAACGTGGCGAACCGTTTGCGGAGCTTCTTTTCGAGGCCCATCGCAAGATCGGCCAAGCCGTCCTTCTTGACCAGCGGGAACACGCCCGCCTTGATAGGCGCGAGGCGGGGGTGCAGCCGCATGACGACGCGCTTTTCGCCGTCCACCTCGTCCTCGTCATACGCATCGCACAAGACCGCCAGGCACGCGCGGTCCGCGCCTGCGGACGGTTCGATGACGGTTGGGATGAACCGTTCCTTGCTTTCGGGATCGAAATACGAGAGGTCTTTGCCCGAATGCGTGCCATGCGCCGTCAAGTCGAACGTGCCGCGATTCGCGAGTCCCTGGAGTTCGCCCCATCCGAACGGGAAATCGTATTCGACGTCGATGGTCCGCTTCGAGTAGTGCGCCAGCGATTCCTTTGGGTGCTCGAGCCAGCGCAGTTTCGATTCGTGCAGGCCGATGTCGAGGTACCATTGCCAGATGCACTCGCGCCAATGGTCGAACCACTTTTCTTCCTCTTCCTCTTTACAGAAGAATTCGATTTCCATCTGCTCGAATTCGCGGCTGCGGAAAATGAAGTTGCGCGGATTGACTTCGTTGCGAAAGCTCTTGCCGATTTGCGCGATTCCGAACGGGATCTTTACGCGCGACGACGAATAGATCTCCTTGAAATCGACGAATATCGACTGGCAGGTCTCGGGGCGCAAATAGGTGTGTACCGCCGTGTCGTCGCTCACGCCGAGGCTGGTTTTGAGCATACTGTTGAATGCCCTCGGCTCAGTCAGTTCGCCGCCGCAATCCGGACAACGGTCCCCTTCGAGGTGATCCGCGCGGAACCGGTGTCGGCATTCCTTGCAGTCGACCAGCATGTCGTGGAACTGCTCGACGTGGCCGCTGGCGACCCAGACGCTCGGGTGCATGATGATGCTCGCATCGAGGCCAACCATGTCCTCGCGTTGCGATACGAAGACGTACCACCAGTCGTTCTTGAGATTGCGCTTGAGTTCGACACCCAGCGGCCCGAAATCCCAGCAGCCGTTGATGCCGCCATAAATGCCGCTCGACTGGAAGATAAACCCGCGACGTTTGCACAAACTGACGATCTTTTCCACAGCGCACTCCAATCTTGACATCAAAGAAATAGAACTGCTCAAGGCTGTAGGAACTGCGAACCTAAAGCTTACGAGCTACTTTCCTTCAACAACTACTGCGTCTCGCACGAACAGCGGTCTTGTGTGAGGGCGTAATTCTACCGGCGCTGTGACGAGGAAGTCAAAACCTACAGCCTACAGCCTCGTCATGGAACTACTTTCGACCGCTCACCCGCCCGCGTATTCAATCACCCCGTACCAACCAATCCCTGCGTTCTTCCAGTCCGTATTCTGCTGGAGCACGTACTCGATGCGGTCCCCTGGTTTTACGGCGGCGGCGCAGTTGCAATGCACACCCGTGCGGTCCAAGGGTACCTGCTGCCAGTCGGCTTCAGGCCAGATCCGCTGACCGTTGAGCAGAATCCGCACACGACATTCCGCTGCGGGCGTCGTTCCCGGTACGAGATCGCGCCGTACCACGCCGCGCATCGAGACGTTTCCGGCCCGCTGTACCGTGAAGACCCGCGCGATACTCGCATCGGGATGCGGCAGCATAAACGTCCGTGCGATCAGACCGGGTGTGGCTTCTCCATCCGCCTTGGGCTCGAACAGCCACTGGCCTTCATAACCGGCCTCGGGATGCCACGCCAACAGGCTGCGGACCTGGCCGTCCCGGGATGCCTCGTAGGTCCACCCCTGAAATCCCTGCATATCGCCGAATCCTTCGAAGAGATGACGCCGTTCGGGTTCGCCTGCCACGCGCTCCGCCTCCACGAACGGGGAAACGTTGTCGTCTCCATCGACCGCGCGCACCTCGTAGCGACACGAGATCAGTTCCGTCCCGGGCCGAGAATGGTCGAAGACGTATTCCCCTTTAGATATCTTTCCGAGGCCGCTCCGTACTCCGTCCGGTTCCACGCGAAACACCTCGTACCCCGAAAGCCAGCGGTCGTCCTCGGCGGGTTCCCATCGGACTTCGACACCCTGCATGTGGATGTTCGTCGCTGTGCGTTTGGTAACGTGACGGGGCAGTCCGGGCGGCGTGGTGTCGTTGCCACTACCCGGATGATCTGCCAGGTTGAGGTAAACAATCTCGCCGGGCTTCAGACTCTCGAACGTGATGCCGCGCTCCATGAGATCGGCCCCCAGACGTTTCTCGACGCGCCGTTCGATGTCGAAACGCACATCGTACTCGATGTCTTGGACAAGCCCCTTGGGAAACACCGTAACGACGCCCGTCGGCATCTGCTGCGGCTGTGCGAAGGACCGCGTCGTCAGAATGACGCCTTTCGTCCCGTCGCGGTTCATGCGCTCGAAGTACAGGACGGGGTCGTCGCCGTCGAGCCTTGGACGGAACACGTGTCCCCACCGTCCCGCCACCTGCTCGTGAACCAGATACCGATACAGATCCCAGTCTTTACGCAACGCCTCCAAATGCGGCACGGCTTCGGGCGGGATGGCCAGCGTGCTGCCTGCGGGATGCGTGGCCTTGAGCGAGTACCCTTTCTTGCTGGCAGGATCACCGTACCAGTCAGGATTCATACGCAGTTGAATGCGATCATTGTTGACGCTGTAGGCCTTGCGGCCCTGCTCATACGAGAAATACACGACGTTGTGAAGAAGGTCCGGCGGAATGAAGAGCGAACTGTGGTAGCCCGAGTAGTCGCGCGTGCCGCCGTCCGTCATCTCGCCCGAGTCGGAGTAGCCGGCCAGTTCGACGCCAATCCAGTTGCCCCCACCGAAACAGGCGTCGATACCCTGATCCGGGTGGGCGGCCAGAAACTCGCGATTCAGCTTCCGAAACTCCTGGTCCGCGGCAAGGGGATCGCTCCCCGCGCCCGGGGCGATGTCGTAACGCCATTGGAAGCCCCCCCACTCGCGGATCTTGCGTTCGAGCAGTTCCAACTGCCATTGCGTTGCGGCAGGACTGGACTGGTCGATGGACGAATCGAGCATTTTCATTGTGCCCGCGAGGTCGTGGTCCACCTGCGACCCCGCAGTACGCAAGAACGTTGGAAACCAGATCTTTAGTTTCATGCCATACTTGTCCAGATACCGCACCGTCTCGCCGAAATCGGGACCGTTCCAGCTTCCCCACGCGTCGTACCAGCCCGCGTCGTCCCACAGCACGCCTGCACCCGCATACCGGGCCAGATCGGTGTAGTAAAGATCGAGCATGAGCCGACAGCCCCAGTTCTCCTCGCCGCCGCCGGTGTTGACCCATGGAGCGGGCCAATCCACCGCATACCGCGGCTGGGCAAAGTAGGCCGGGTGTTTGTTTTCCCACAAGTACTTGTACTGCCAGTCAAGGACTTGATTACCCATGTCGTCCAGGTCGCCTGCGAAGCACCCCGTGAACACGCGCGGCGTATCGAACCGCTCGCCCGGCTTCAGCGTCCTTGTATATCCCGCGAGAACCAGCCGACAGTGGAAAGCCGCACCTTTCACCGCACCCAGAGGCGCCGCCCAAGGGCCAAGGTAGTCCCAACCGAAGAAGAACCCATGCCGGGCCGCCTCGTCGTACAGCATCATGAACGGCAGATGGTCGCTCGATGCCGTACTTGCAAAGGTGTTGGCATAGTTGGAAGCCACTTTCTCCGTGACCAGACGTTGCGCCCCATCGTAGGCCTTTCCGCCCGTGATATGGCCAAACGTGAGGCCCGCATTGCAGTCTTGGCTCATCAGCGTCATATCGAGGAAGGACGCCTCGGAGACGGTCACATCCTGCGCGCCCACATTCTCGAAAGTCGTCCATTCGCGCACCACCGCCGTGCATGGATACACCACGAAATGGCGGGTCACCGCGAGCGCACCGTTCGTCAATCGTATATCGAGGGTACTCTCGCCTTGTTTGTAGGGCGGGATTGATTCCCGCCTCCCGGCTACTTCCTGCTGATCGGCGGGAATCAATCCCGCCCTACATGGCGGCAGTTGCTTCGTGGACCACGTGTCCAGCTTCCAGCCGCCCTTCGCGCCCGCGTAAATCTCCCCGTTCACCGTTACGCTGAATTCCGGCGATGCGCCACCCTGCACATACTCTTTCGGTGGGTTCAAAGCCTTGTTCAGGAACGACGTGAGCATGAAACGGCCGCCGGAAAGCGTCAACGTCCGTTCCATGCGCGATGTGCCCAACACCCACTTCGCGTCAGGCAAAAAAGCCGTATCCGCGCGGATATACGCGTCTCCGCCGACATCTTCCGCCGTCGCCGCCACAGACGCCGCCAAAGTCGCCGCCACAAGTATCGAGATCTCCAGCCACATGCACATTCCCTTTTTCTCAGACACGTCAGCGTTCAAGAAGTTCAAGCCAAGCATGAACCAGATCCTTCTGAAACGCAAGCCTTAGAGTCGCATCTTTCAGCCAATCCACACTAAACTGCGTACAGGAATGAGACTCTGCACAGCACTTGTTGCACTTAGTACCTTATTGGCGTTTACCTTGCGCATCAAACCAAGAGCCTGGCGCGACGCCTGACACCCCGCATTCACATCGGACGACGGTTATTGGATTTCCCATTGCAGACGCTGGCCGGGTTGCCCGCCGAGTTCGAAAAGGAGGAACCCATCGGGCGATACGGAGGCCGTAATCGGGTTTCCATCGACGAAGACTGTGGCATCGTTTGGCTCAAGTCCGGTCGGAGCGCGCACGGCAAAACGGAAAGTTCCTTTTACTACCGGCTCATAATACCCGCGGTGTTGCTTGGGCGTGAAGGCGACTCCCATGAGGGGAAGCCGTATGGCAAACCAGTCAAGTGGCACGCGTGGGTCAATTACAATAGTACCGCCGCGCGGCTCGATTCCCGCAAGTTTGATCGCGTCATACAACACGCCGGCGTGCCGGTTCATGTTCATAACCGGGAAATTACCGGTGGGCGTGAGCGGCCCCGTGAATGCCTGCCCCGGATTGGGCGAAGCGTCGGCGCTGTATGCATCCGGGCCGGACCAGATTCCGTACCAGAGGTTCGGATACGCCTCCGCCCTTGTGGCAAGCGTGGTTTTCAGGAAAAAGTCCCACGCGCTTTGCGGGGTGGTCTTGGCCCATGCGTGGACCGTCCAGGAATCGACTGCGGCCCACGTTGTACCGGGATCTGCGATGTTGTCATTGATCGGTGCAATACAAATGGCGCCTGCTTTCTGTGGCTGCACGCACAATGAGAAGATGTTGCCGAGCATCTTGTCGGCCTGCTCGGAAGTCCAAACGTTTCCTAGCAAGCCGAATGCCTGTGCATCGAGGAAAAGCCGGTCGCCACCCAGATGCTCGTTACGCCATCCCGAGTATCCACGGGCCATCCATTCTCCGTTCCAGAGCGATTGAAGCGCCCGGGCCTGGCCTTCGCCAAACTGTTGCAGTTCCCTGGCAAATGATGGGTCGATTTCCTGTATCGCGTCGGCCAGAGCGGGTAGAACGAATGACGCGAGGCCCGCGTTTTGTGCGGATTCCCCGCGCAAGAGGGTTAGCAACGGTCGACCGGATAAGATCAAAAGCCCATCGTTCCAGTCCCCCGTTCCACAACGGATCAGGCCGTGTTTACCCAGACCTACGTGTCGTACGAGATGACGAAATGTGGCACGGGCATGTTCGAGTACGGGTGCGGCCTCGTGTCTGCGCGAAGGATAATAGGGCTGTGTTTCCTGCAGGAAATCACGGTCGCGGGTAGCTCCCAAATACTCCGCAAGCGCCCAAAGAAAAAACAGGTCCGAGTCGCTGCTTCGCGCATGCAGGCCCAATCCCGTTTTGACGCCATGCCCGGTGAGGGCGTAGGGCAATTTGCCGCTGGTTGCGTTTTGCGTGCGCATCATGAAACGAAGCGATTCCTTGGCCAAATCGGGCCGGAGATAGACGAGCGGCAGCGTGAAGAGGGCAAAATCGCGCGTGGCGCCGGAAAGCCCCTGCTCATACACGTAAGCGGAACCTTGGTCTACGATGTGGGCGCCATAAAAGTCGCTGTATATCGAGCCGGCCTGAAGATAGTAGGCGTGCCACGCCAGTTCCCGCCCCAGCCACGGCGCGTCGGAGGACGCGAATTCCACGGTAGCACGAGGCTCTTCTTCGGGCGCGGTCTTATATTTTTTCACAAGGCCTGAGATGGAACTTTCGTCATCGTATCCGTAGAGATACCGGAAAACGATCTCCTGTCCTGGAAGGATTTGCGTTGTCCGGCGAAAAGCGAGGATAGTATTTCCACGACTTGCCCGACGTGATGAAAACAACTTCCCATCCGCGCTTCCAGTAACGCCGGGCGGATTGTTCAAGCCATTTTGTCCGAAGAATGGGAGTGCGTCTATCGCATAGCTGGAATAATCGGCAGGCAGAGGATCCAATGCAGCGAGAAACGCCGTCTTGGGGTGGAAATCGCAAAAGGCAGGCGTCGTCTTGTCCCGTTTCAGACGCGGAAATGAGAACTGTAATTTTGCCTGCAATATGCCTTCCGTGGCTTGCCAGCACGGTTTTATATGGAATAGGCAATCGAGCCATTCCCGAATCCAAAGGAATGGCCCCCAAACGACTGGCGCAAGCGTGATCTGATAAAGGGCAACATCCCAAAACTCGACTACCGTTACGGTCTTGGAAACGGTCGAGGTATTTAGCAGGTGCGTTTCCGACAGCAGTACGGGGTCGTCGCCAGTTGGCGCCGTGATCCGTTCGGTTACGGTGAGCCCGGCATGCCGAGTCTGCTTTTCGAAATACCCTGTACCAAAGATACGGCGTTGCACGGCGCCCGGCGGCAGGGAGTCCCAAAGCGTATTCCACACAACGCCGTCCGATGCAATGAATTTGAATCCGCCGCCATAATGGTTCCGGCCAGGCGCCCAGCGGGTCAAGGCTTTGCCGCCTCTCGACCAATCATAGAAAAGGACATATCCACCGTTATGTGCAGTGGCCGTAATCCGGTCATTCCCGAGCAGATACCAATGATCGTGCGATATCCCGCGCGTCGTCTCATACCGAGCACGGGTGTCCAGCCGTTGCTCCATCGTATACTCGTAGGCGGGAAGGCCATCGGCGTCAAACGTCCACTCCCCAAAAGACCCGGATCCAAATGTGTCATCCGCCCCCGATTCCAACGGTTGGGCGACATCGAAGAACCGCATGAACGCCGCAGGAAGCGCCGAGGGGGAAATGTTGTCCTCGGGCATGGCCGAAAGCAGGAATGCCCGGATTATCGAAATCATGGATGAATATCTCTCGCTGTCCGTTTGGCGACTACAACTAGTCTTGCCGTTTCCTTTTTGGCGCGAACCAGCCTGTAAATATCCCCGTAACTTTCCCTGTTGGCAACAACGGCTTCAGATTAGCAGACGGGACAATCCAGCTTCCAGCAAATGCGCCGGAACTCAGGATGGTGTTGCCATTCGGCACACGTTGTGATACACTCTAAACATGGCAAGATACCACTGGGACACCGAGAAGAACAAGCTTGTCGAGGCGATGCGCGGAATCACGTTCGAGCAGATCGTGATGCACATCGAAAACGGAAACGTACTCGACATTGTGGAGCATCCCAACAAGACGCGATATGCCAATCAGAAGGTCTTGGTTGTCAATGTAAACGACTACGCATACGCCGTCCCCTTCGTGGAAGATGGAGAGGACCGCTTTTTGAAGACCATTGTGCCGAGCCGGAAACTTACGAGAGAATACCTGAGGTGACACGATGAAGAAGCCGTATCTGGATCGAGAAGAAGAAGACTTGATGGACTCGCTCGAACGCGGCGAATGGCGTTCCGTCGAAAATCTCAAGCAGGAAGTCGCGAAGCATCGGCAGTATGCGCGCAACACCCTGCGCAAAGACGCGCGCGTGAATATCAGAATCTCGTCGAAGGACTTGGAGGCCCTCCAGACCAGGGCCGTAGAAGACGCCATTCCCTACCAGACCCTTATTGCCAGCATCCTGCATCGTTACGCGGCCGGCCGCCTCGTCGAACCGCCGCGGCCGGCAAGACGTATCCGCTGACCGCCGATGTGCCCCGGCAACAATTGCGAGATGGAAGTAGTCGCTTAATCCACCGGCCCGGGGCGGACGATATCGGGAGCGTGCTCGATTAGCGGGCGGATGGCCAGCCAGTCTACGCCTTGAAATTCGGGGTCGGGAATCTTGCGGATTTCTTCGTCGCCCATGTAGGGGCACATGGCGTCGACCCACGCAACGAGGCGCTGGATGTTAAGGGCATCGACTTTGACGCCGTGATGTTTGCCGCTCGATGCGATTTCGATGAGGCGGCTTTTGTATGAGAGGCAGGTCATAGGCTTTGGGGTCTTGTAAGCCTTGGGATCGAGGGTACCGTAGCCTTCGACCATGAGCGTGTCTGCGATTCCGAATCCGGGCGTGGGCTTGTCGGGCGGGGCGTAGGGCGCGCCCCAGGACGGGCGTCCGATGAGGGTCATGTATGGTTCGGTGAAGATGGGCGTGGTGGGACGTTCGGTGAGATCGAGCGTCTTGCGCGCCTTGCCTTTGCCTTGGTGGCACTTTCCGCAGTATTGGTCTAGGACAGGCTGGACGTAGCGCGGATAGCTCACCGTGTCGGCGCCCCATGGCGGGGGCACGATGGATTGGGGCGCCTTGTTGAGCGCGATGGATTTGGCGCCGAGCGCGGGCGTGCGGCTGTGGGATTCGTGGCATCCGAGGCACCCGCGTTTTTCGCCGGGCATGAGTCCGACGAAACTGCGCATCGTTTGGAGGGCGCGGAAGTTCTCGTCGAGGAGTTGGAAGTGGAGCGCCATGCCGGGCGGGGCTTCGAAGGAAACGGAGCCGTCTTCCTCGATGGGCACGGTTCCGAGGACGCGTTTGACGCCTTCGGATTGAACGGCGGAGACGACGGGGCCGGTGGATATGTAAGGGCGTTTGTACCAGTACGTGTAAGTCTTTTCTTCGATGTGCATGATGCGCAGGTACTTGGCCTTGCCGTCGAGTTCATCGGGCGCGCCCTGGTAGACGTTGTTGCTGAAGATTGCGCCGCCTTTGGGATTCATGCGTTCTTCTTTCGTGGGCCATAGGGTGCGGTCGGCGATGACGGGCGGGGTGGGACGCGGCTTGAGCGGCATGGCGTGGAAGATGTTGTTGGCGCCCTCGTAGACGAGTTCACGATTGCCGTCGACATCCATCAGGTAAAGCAGGAATTTACCCTTTCGTTGGGCGGACACGAGGAAGTCCTTTTCGCTCAACGGATACGGCGAGTAGTAGGCCGGATAATTTCCGCTGGCGTGATACGCGGGCGACTCGATGGGATCATCGGGACCGTTGCCACATTCGGGCCATATTACGTCGGCCGTGATTTTGGTCAAGCCGTTCGGGAAGTTGAATCCCTGGCCGGGATCGATGATGCCGACGGATCCGCTGAACCAGTTGTGATGGGCGCTTCCGGTGAACATGACGCGGCGGCTGTCGGGGATGCTGCGGGCGTCTTTCATGACGTCTGGCCAGACGCTCTGATTGCCCCAAAAGGTGCTGACCTGCGTCCCGTCGGGGTTAAAGGTCCAAAGCTTTGCGGCGCGCCAGAGCGGTTTGTCCGTGTACTCCCAGCGCGTATAGATGACGCGGCCATCGTTCATGACGGCGGGGAGGTAATCGGGTTCGTTGTTGTACGAAACGAGGTAGATGTTCTTGCCGTCGGCGTCGGCGTGGGCGAGCACGTAGGCGTTCGTCGGGGGCATGCAGCGGACATAGGTGTGTGCACGGGTCGTCGAGAACAGGATGTGCTTGCCGTCGGGCAGGTAAATGGGGTCGAGGTCGTCGTAGATGCCCTCGGTCAGTTGGACAAGGCCGGAACCGTCCGCGTTGACCTCGTATATGTGGAACGATTTCTCGTTGTGCGGCTTGAAGGAGACGAGGATCTTGTTGCCGTCGAACGAGACGTCGGGACGCCAGAACGAACCGTGGAGTGGCGCTTGCGGCATGAGCTGCGTCAGCTTGCCGTCGGGCGCGAGGCCATCGAGGACCAGCAGGCGCGCGCCGGGCACGGCCATGTAACCGAGGCGGTGGCGGGTCTCGTGGGGCCATTCGGAACCGGCGGGAAATGGCATGTCGACGAATACGACTTTCTCGAAGTCGACCACGGGATTCTTGAACATCACATCGCGCTTGATGCGCCGCACCTTGAAATAGAGCGCGGTGTCGGGTGTGGCTATTGTGGCGGCCTGCGCATCGAGCGCGTCGAGTTCCGCCGACTGAGCGGCGAAATCGGTTTTGCCGGGATACTGTGATTCGATCCGCGCAATCTGGGCGCGGGTCCATTGAATCTCGGACTTGATGCGATCCGGTGTTGGATTTCGGTCGCATTGGTGCAGCCAGTCACGCTCGAGGACGGTGCGTGCGTCGTCCGCGTCGAGATTGTGCGTTTCGGGCGTCGCCGGACGGATGTATGGCGCGACCGGTTCGTTGACGTATGGACGAAATTGGATCTTGGGACCGATCGCGAGTACGAGGTCGATCCACTCAGGCGAGAACTGGCTCTCTCCCCCACGCTCCTTCAGGCCGTCGTACGTCTTCTTGAGGCGGTCTGCCTCATCCCACCTCTGGCGGTCCTCCGGCGTCTGCGTAGCCCATTGATGCTCGGTGAGCGGTTTGTACTCGAGGAGCAGATCGACCAGCCGAGCGGCTTGGGCCTCGTTGAAGGCGTTATCCTTGGCGTTCAAGTAGGCCACGAGGCTCGCGCCGGTCCATGTGGTAAAATCTGCGAATTCTTTTGGGAAATCCGTTTTGAGTTTGCGGAGAAGGGCATCTTCAAAGTCGCCGTCGAGCGGGGTCGAGCCATGGGCGAGATTCTCGCGTGTACGCGCGAGCGTTTCCGCGAACGAGCCGGTTTTCAGATAGAAAGCGCCGACCGCTTGATCCATTTGTTCGAGGAACGCGCTTATGGCTTGCGTGCCATGCCGGTACAGTTCCGCGATTTCTTCGGGCGCCAGCGCTGCGGCGTAGATGCGGAGATCGTCGAGGCCGCCGTGGAAATGCTCGTTGTCGCCGCCGCTCGATCCGATGAATCCGGGGCAGTTGGGATCGAGAGCAATCTTGCCGGGACGTTCGATCGAGGCGGTTTCCACGCCGTCCAGGTACACGCGCATGAAGCCTCCGTCGAACGTCGCGGCGCAATGATGCCAAGAGCCGTCCTGGACTTTCGCGGGTTCGATGCGCGCGTGGCATTCGATGTAGCCGCCGATGTTCAGCCCGAGCGCAAGGACCGATCCGCCTTCCTGGAAAGAGAACAAGACGCGGTTGTCGTTGTTTTCCTGCCGGTAGAGTTCACGGTAGCCGCCGAGATCCGATGGGCGCGCCCATACCGCAATGGACAGTGCGCCCATCTCCGTTTGGCCGAATCCGGCGGTCTTCATTTCGTGTTTGCCCTGGCATTCGACCGCGTTTCCGTAGACGCCGCGCCGACTCGATAGATCGCGGTCGATCTCGATGTTCATGGCAGGATTGCCCGATGCATCGTGGAGGGCCGCGTCGCCGAGGTTCTCATCGAAAGTCCAATAGGCGAGCAAGGGCTTGGCGATGACGGGCGGCGTATCTCCGGCGCTGGCGCAAATGGATAGTAGCATGGCGAGTGCAAGAAGGGTGGGAAGGGCAAGGCGCGGTACTACGCGTTCCGATTTCATCTGTACACAATCTCCAAGCCTTAAGAAGCCATCTGCATTGTCCTACGCCCGCACACAGGAAGTCCAGAGACGAGATGGGAGCAGGAACGTCATACACGAACGACTCGTTATCACCGATTCCATCTTGGCCTTTCAATCGAACGGGAATATGGAAACGGTTAGGGGTGTTTTAGCGAACGTGGAGACCGACGCGAGACGTGAGTTGTCGGTTGCGACCGGTGGATTGGCGAATATGCAGGGACGGGCCTAACCCAAGGCGGCTCGCCCATGATGTAAAGGAAGGGAGATTACGATGAAACGATCATTTGTTCTTGCTCTGGTGGCGTTGTTCCTGCTGACGGCTGTGACCGGCTGTCCCATTACAAACGCGGCCGTCACGTCGATTCATGCGGGCGACAACATTACGGTGGACCCCGTCTCTGGTACAGGCGTCGTCACCATAAACGCTACAGGCGTGGTGGGCTTGCAAGGACCGAAGGGCGACACCGGCGACACCGGCCCACAGGGGCCGAAGGGCAACACCGGCGACATAGGTCCCCAAGGGCCGAAGGGCGATACGGGAAACCCAGGAGTGCAAGGAGTGCAAGGAGTACTAGGGCCACAAGGAATCCAAGGACCGCTAGGACCGAAGGGCGACACGGGACTCACTGGACCGACAGGCGCCACGGGCGCTCAGGGCGCCGCAGGCCTTCTGAGCTTCCCAGCGAATATTCAACAAGCCACCCCTAACCCCGGCGACTGGCTGCTCCAGTTGCACAATACAGAAACGGAGGGGGCCGGACTCTACATACAGAACGAAAACTACGCCCTCGGCGCTTTGAGCACAGGCCGGAGCGCGGCCTTTTTCGAAACGACCAATGCCGCGACATCCGCCGTGGTCGTATATTCGGCAGGACATTTGGCCACCAATCCGGGACTTAGTGTCCAGGGAACGTTCACCGCCACGGGGACGAAGTCCGCCGTTGTGGACACCAACTCGTACGGCAAGCGCCTCTTGTATTCACAGGAATCCGCCGAGGTGTGGTTCGAGGATTTCGGCAGCGGCCAACTCGTCGCAGGCGTGGTCACGATAAATCTGGATCCTGTGTTTCTGGAAACGGTAACCATCGACGACACGCACCCGCTGAAGGTGTTCGTCACGCCGACCGAGGACTGCAACGGGATTTACGTGGCCAAAGGGCTTACATCCTTTGACGCGCACGAATTGAAGGGTGGGGCAAGCAACGCCACCTTCGACTATCGCGTAGTGGCGAAACGGAAGAACTTCGAGGATGCGCGTCTTGAAGCGCCGAAAAACTGATTCGACGCAGGGCTAGTGAATAAATGCAAGAGAAAACATATCACCGTCTTTGATCGGCTCGACTGACCTGGTTGCCCTCAAGCGGCAGAAAGCTTGAGGGTGGCACCCGTGTAATGCTGCGTTTTTAATTCGCCTCTTTGACAACGGGAACCGTATCGGTTAGAATTCCTTCGAGGTTAGGTTTGCCCATTGGGCGGCCACAAGGCTAATAAATCCGCGTGGGTTGCAGTATGGATGCGAAGCGCGCGGTAAATGGAGGTTGTTATGTTTGGTCTCAGTGCGACCCACCTGGTCATTTTGTTGATTATCGTGCTGATCATTTTCGGCGGCGGGAAATTGCCGGATCTGGGCAAACAGTTGGGCTCGGCCATCAACGAGTTCAAGAATAGCGTCCGCCCGCACGACGAAAACGACAAACCGACCACTCCCCCGAGCGACAAGCAGGTCTAATCGCTCCCTTCGTACTGTTTGAGCTTGCGGTAAAGCGTCCGCAGGCCGATGTGAAGCGTCCGGGCGCAGGCTTCTTTGTTGTACCCGCACGCACGTAGCGTTTCTTCGATGGCCATGCGTTCGATGGCGTCCATGGGCGTTCCGACCGGAATCCGAATCTCGTTGCCTTGCGGGGCCACCCCACGCCGAATGTGTGGCGGTACGTCGCCCACATCGAGCGGCCGCCCGCCGCGCGCGCCAATGGCCATGCCCTCGACAACGTTGCGCAGTTCGCGAACGTTGCCCGGCCAATCGTAACGCATCAACAGGTCGAGCGCCTTGGGCGCGATGACGGCGTTGGGAATCCCGCGAACCCGGCTCGCCTCGCGCAGGAAATGCTGCGCCAGCAGCGGAATATCTTCGCGGCGGTCGCGAAGCGGCGGCGCTTCGATAAACACCGCGCGCAAACGTTCAAGCAAATCCTCGCGAAAGGCGGGCGACGTCAACGCACGCGACGTCGACGCGAGCACGCGCACCTGTACCGAAACGCGGCGTGCATCGCCCTCGCGCCGAACGCCCTTCCCGTCGATGACGTCGAGAACGCGCTCCTGTTGCGCCGGCGTCAAGTCCCCCACCTCGTCGAGATACAGCGTGCCGCGATCGGCCAGCTCGACGCGCCCCGGACGTCCGGACGCCGCTCCGCCGCCGTGGCCGAACAATTCGGCATCCATCTGCCCCTCGGGCAACCCGCCGCAGTTGACGGCGACGAACGCCTCGTCGCGGCGCGCGCTGTTATTGTGCAACGACAACGCAATCAGGTCCTTGCCCGTGCCCGGTTCGCCCTGTAGCAGCACGGGCGCATCGGTGGGCGCGGCTTTGCGTACCGCGTTGTAGACGAGCAGCATCGGACGCGAGTTGCCGACCAGACTGCCCAACCCATAATGCTCGTCGAGACGCCGCTGGAGTTCGTGCCGTTCCATGACGAGGCGCTGATGCGCCAAGCCGCGCCGAATCACCGCCTCGAGTTTGCCGAGGTTGACCGGTTTGGTTTGGAAATCGTACGCGCCTTCGCGCAACGCCTCTGTCGCGCGCTCGGTATCGGGCGGCGCGGCGATGAACACGACGCAGATATCGGGATTGCGCTCGCGTGCCACGGCCATCAGGCGCATGCCGTCCACGCGATGGATGGTCAGTTCCGTCACCAGCACATCGAAGAAACGCGCATCGATCCGGTTGAACGCCTTTTCGGCATCACCCACCCATTCCACCTGATAGCCGAGATCGTTCAAATAGGACAAGATCTCGCGGCCCGCTTCCGGGTCGTGAGCGACTATCAAGACTGTAGCGTGTCGTTCGTCGGACATGTCACTCATCCATTATGAATTAGAAATTTCTAATTCCTAATTTCTGATTCACGCCACAGAGCCAGGATTTTCTCTTTGACGGGTTGCGTTGCTTTTTCGTAGGACAAAATTTGCGTTTTGAGACCGGACGCGAGACGGTTGGCGGCGTCGATGTAGCTGCGGTCGGCGGCGCATTGCGAGACCTCCGGCAATGTCGGCAGTTGGCCTTTGGCCCGGCGTTCGGCGCGCGCGTGCATCGCGGTCACGTAGTCAATGACCAATCGGGCGTGCCGCGCCTCGTAGGTATCGCCCAGACCCGCTTCAACGAGACGATTGTAGAAGCCGCCGACGCGCGCGAACGTAACGTCGCCGGAATCTTTCCCGGAAACGTCGCTCGCATAATCGCTGAGATCCCAGAAGGGAGCCGAATCCTTGGGACCTGGCTCGATGCGGCGTTCCGGAGGCTTGGGCAGTTGAATGGGAGTAGCGCCGCCCATGGCGATGAGAATACATGCCTCGTTCGGCGTTTCGGCATACGGCAAGAAGATCGAGGCGGGGCCGGCGTTCTTCAACGGTTCGCCATTGACCCAAGCGCCCGTGACGGCCCCGCGTCCAATCGTCGAGAGATACAGCCGCTTCGTTCCGAACCGGATCGGGAAGCGTTGTTCGAGCCGCTCGATGCCGTCAGGGATATGTGGCAGCAGGGTCAGTCCTTTCGATGAGTAAATGTACTCGAATAGTCCGCGAATCAGCGCCGCAGGCGCCCCCCACGTGTCGTACACGCAGTTGATCGGTTGTTTGGGCTGATAGACCTTCGCGCCGAACTCCGTCAGATTGTTGTCCATGCGGAAGATGCGCGCGAATTCGAGAATATGCTTCATCGAGCGCCGCGCGTCTTCATAGGCGCCCACGCGGTAGTAGCCCAGGATCATCCGCGCCTCGCACGTGGTCCAGTGGCCGCCGTTCACCCAAGTCCCGAACGACCAGAGCCAGTCTTTCGTGTCCGCGTACGTGTCGTCGAGGCCCGGGCAATTCGTCACGATCACGTCGTGCGGACGCAGGCCCGGTATCGACTTGATCGTCTCGTAGATCTTGCGCGCCTGCGCATCGTCGGCGACGCGGAACGCCATCGCGTCGTGATTGCAGACGGCCTCGAAATAGCCGTGTTTCTCCGCGCCGTACACGCCGTGTTTGGTCCCGTCGGGGTCGATGGACTTCACGAAATAGCCCGCGTCGGTCGTCAATAGCGGCAGACCCTTGCGCGCAAGGGCGCGGCGCTCGCCGTACAACGCGACCTTGTCGGCATGCCCGGCCATGTCCTCGAGTTCGATGAGGCGGTCCAGTGCCGCGATGTACGTGATGGACAACCCCGCGAGATACGCCTTGTCGAACGTGCCGTCGGGTTTCTGCCAGCCGGCGTAACTCGGCGCGAGCAAGTTGCCGGCCGCTCCCGCGAGGAACAGATTGTTCGCGGGATCGCGGCGCGTCTCGATGAAATTCGCGCTACGTTCGAGCATGGGCAGGTAATGCGCGACCGCATCCATATCGCGCGAAATCAACAGCAGTTCCGACTGCATGACGATCCCGGCGGCGGTGAATTCCATGCCCCAGTCGTGGATATCGATCCGTCCATCGCCCTGTTTGTAATAGATCATATTGGGACCTGCCGCGTCGCACAGACAGCCGTCCGGCGCAACCCAGTCCTTCATGCCCTTGCGCTGGCCGTCACCCATCTGGTTGAACCAGAGATCCTGCGCGTTCTGGACGAAGCTAACGTACGGCTCCAGGAAAAACGGCAACGCGCAATACGTCGGGCCGTAACTGTTTTGAATCCACCACGCGCCCCACGTCGGCCCTTCGACGAAGCCGTTCCAGGCCGGCGTGTACAACATCGAGATATTTTGATACTCCGCATCGGGATAGAACAGACGATAGGACGTGTCGAGCAATTGGAGATAATCCGCGTCGCCGTCGCCCGCAAAATAGGCCCCTTCAAACTGCTCTGCGCATGCCACGTTCATCATCAACGAGATTCCTATTCCCATAAGCGCGATGCCACCAAGAGCATGTTTGAAAAACCGTAACCGGTCACAACCCGCCGCCAAGTCCCCGCCGTCATTCCCGCGCAGGCGGGAATCCAGGGCAGCGGAGGCGCGTTTCTCCGGTATCGGTTCTTCCTGGATTTCCGCCTGCGCGGGAATGACGGTGGGGACTGTTTTCTCTCTTGTCATCACGTCCGTTGCTTGAAAAAGACCTCCGAAACACGCTCTGAGTGCTTTCCGCATTCCAAACCTCCCTTGTCAGTGAATGTCGCGCCCGCGCTTACCCTGTCGCGCGGTGCCTACGATTTCGCGCATCGCGCAGACTTTTGCTTGCGGAGATATTTCCCGTCTTTCGTTGGCTGATATCCCAACGATTCCGCCGCTTTCTTACCGTCCTCTAGCCGCTTGCGGATGGCTTCCCGAACACCAAGATGCTCCACTTTTTTCCACGCGCGTTCCTTTGTCGCCCATAGTTCGCGCAGGACTTCAGGTTCATTGATCCCTTTCATAAATGACCTCCCATGGCGCCAACATTCGTAGCGGCTTGAAATAGCCTTCACGGACATTGATTATCAGTACCAAGCGCTCCTTGTCGATGTTAGCAAGATGTTTGAAATTCCAACTCAATAGTACGTCGACCTCTTTGACCGTCGCAATGGCAATATGCATCGCATCATCCGCTTTCTTGTGAGGAATAATACCCGCTTCAAGGTATGCTTCCGCTAAGCGGCTGATCGCCTCCGAATCTGTGCCCATATCGAATACAGCCAACTCATACTCGTCAATAAGCCCCCTCAATCTTTCCCGTTTCTCGACATTCCGGGTCTCGGAGATCTCATCAAACACTATACCTGAGATATAGACATCATAAACGGCCGGCTTCACGAATTCGTCAAAGAACTGCTTTGTCACGGCCTGTTTTTCAGGCGCATCATCCGCGAGCAGGAAACTAATGACCGACGTATCCAAGTATATCCGAATCTTCTTCATTAGGATTCTCTTTCGTCTCTCAGATTCCCGCATTCTTGCGCAGGCGGTTCAGCGCCTGAACGGACGCGTCCGGGATCAGGCCGTGTTTGTCCGGCGGCACATCGAGCAGCATGTTGACACCGCGCGTGCGGCAGACTTCGATCTGTTTGGCCAACACATCGTCCGCGCGCGGCACGTCGCCCTCGACCCAGAACCAATCCTTGCCGATGGGATCGCAGACTTCGCCCGGCATGTAGTATTCCTTACCCTCGATCGAACGCATCTTCGCAAACCCCGCCTCGACGGGCAGGCTGCGCTCGATCGCGATAATGTCCGACGGCCACGCATAGTCCACGTTATACGACTCCTGCGTCGAGATGCCGCTGTTCATCATGATAATCGTCTCCGGCTGAAGCCCCGCGATGTAGTTGTAAAGGAACGTCCGATAGCCACGCCCAAGCACCCCGGGGATATCGACCCACGTCTCGGCAATCGCGCCATATTGCGTCAACAACTCCGTAATCTGGGCCGTCTGGAACGTCTGATACAGCGACGTGGTATACGACGCCCCGCCATCGGACGGCGTGCGGCTATCGAAGCGATTGTGGTTGTCCCACGAGCAATAATAGAAACCCGGCAGCACGCCCTTGTCGCGACACGCCGTCACAAATCGTTCGACCACATCCGTCTTGTCGCCGCTGTTGACCACTGAATAGTCCGTGAGTTTCGTCGGCCAGAGACAATGTCCCGCAACGTGTTTCGTCGTAAGGACGGCGTACTTCATCCCCGCATCGCGCGCGACGGATATCCATTGCGCGACATCGAGCTTATCCGGCGCATACGCCGTAGGCGGTGCTTTGCCGTCCGGCAGTTCGTTCTGGACATACGTGCTCATCCCATAATGGATGAACATGCCGTAGCCCAACTTTTCCCACGCCTCCAGTTGGCCGGGCGACAACCGCTGGCTGCCGCGCTTGGCCGGTTCCGGCGTCTGCGCCGCGCCTTGCGCCGACAACGTTGCCGCCGCCAGCGCACCGCCGCCAGCCGTCGCCAGAAAACCCCGTCTCGAAACGTCGTGTGTACCCATAACTCGTCCTCCTCGACATACGCCCAACGCGCGACACGACTATAGCACGCTCTGTCGGCGTTGCCAAGTGGAATGCGCGCGGTCTATAGGACCTATGGGACGTATAAGACGTATGGGACGCATGAAGTTCCGTCCTGCTTTGGATTTTGTTATGCGAAACGAGGGTATAATTGCAGCATGGGTTGTAGGAAGTGGATTATAGCAGCATTCGCGTTTGCCGCCTTCGCGGGTTGGGCGTGCGACACGGGCACGGTGCGCGACGCGGGCTTTCACAGCGCGCGCGACATGTTTCGTCTGAACGTGATCGCGCCACGCGGCGATGCGCAGGGCGACGCCTTGTACGCTATGGTTGAAGATAGGCTGCGCGGCTGCAACGGTACGCTCAACATCGCGCCGACGCGCATCGAACCCGGCGCCGCGACGCGCTGGGACGATTATGGACTCGACGGGCCTCCCGCCCACTTTCCCGCCGCCACCTTGACCGGTGAAGTCCGCGGCTTGCGCCAGTTGCTGTTCGCCGGCCAATGGAACGCAGGGCTGTCTGCGGAAGATGTCGCGGCGCTGCTCGATTCCCCGTTACGCACCCGACTCGCCGAAGCGGTCCTGCACGCGTGGGCGGTTCTACTGTATTCGCCCGGACCCAACTCGCCGCCGGAGCGTGCAGCCATATTCGACCGCGTTGCGAAACGGTGGGCCATCGAGCAATCGCCGGGCGTGACGCTCGTCACATTTGATCGGAACGATCCACGCGAACGAACGTTGCGCGCTTTCGCCGGTCTCGACAACGACATGCCCGACTGGCTCGGCATCGTTTTCGGCAAAGGAAAACTGCTCTTGCCGCCGCTGCTGGGCGACAAGCTTACCGAGAACGGCATCAATGAACAATTGAAGCGCCTCGCGGTACAATGCACATGCATCGAAGAAACGACGGTGCGTTCGGTAAGCGTACCGATGCGCTGGGACGCAGCCCTCGACAAGCAAATCCCAGCCTTCACGCCACGGCTGAACTACGCGGCAAGCGCTCTAACCGAGCCAGCCAGCTACGGCTTTCCCGCCGCATACGTTCTCGCGCCAATACTGGCCTTCGCGGCCGTGGCGCTGGCGGTCACGGGATTGATTATCCGGCGCGCGCGCCGCCAGTAAGGGGTTTTGGGTTTGGGGTTTGGGGTTTAACACTACGACGCTACGTTTTCGGAATGATATTTGCTCGAAGTAGGTGTAAGGCTCTGCCAACCCCCAACCCCCAACCCCCAAACCCCAAACCCCTTTAACGTTCCAGCGGTCCGAACACCTCGTCGGGCGCCAACGCAACCAGCGCCCATGCCAGCGTGAAAAAAAGCCCCATCGTGCCGCCCCAGGGAAACACGGTGGCATTGGCCGGAAAAAGGTATCCCCACAACGACGACGCGTGGCAATAGACGCAACCCGCGCAGACCGCCGTCAAACTCAGATTCCCGGAACGCCGCCAGACTTCGCCGATCATCGCGCTCAACGCCACGGCATACGCAAGCGCCTGGAACACATGCGCCAGCCACGAACCGGTGCTAGTATAGATTACAAGCGGCATCATGCACACGCCCGACGCCAGCCCGACAAGCCCGTAGGCGGTCCAACGGCCCAAAGGCATCAGGCGTGGAAGCAGGTAGCCGCACCAACCGTACGCCGCACCAACCATCAACGCCGCGTAAATGGTCGGAGCAATGACGAACATGAGCACGAAAGACAGCAACAGGAACGCCGTCGGCAGCATCGGCTTGAAATGGTCTGGAACCTGAATCTGGTTGTAGGATGGAACCTGCGCCAACAATTCGCTGATACTCCAATCCGGCCGCGTGAACCCCACGATGGTCGTGATCAGAAAAACCACCGCGAAAAGGAGATAGATCGCGCACGAAATCCGAAGGGCGCGAATAATCGGGATCGGCCACAGAACGCCCTTCGAGTACTCCGGCCTCGGGAAAAGACGTCCTGCCGTCCACGCCGCAAACGCCGGAATCGCAAGCAGCCCTAAGTATACCGCCGACACCACATGCACATACAACACCAGTATCTGAACAGCGCAAGACAAGACAAGCGTTATCCCCAGGTAAGCGACAATGCCTTTCTTGTCCATCTACAACTTTCTCCTTCTTGATAGCAGTACACGCGCGTGAGACAGCGGCGCTAAGATGCCAGATCGGACTTCATGGATGCAAACGTACTTGACCTCGGCATGGTTGACGCGGTGTAATACCCCTATGGAACCTTTGAACCTTCGAACTCTCTGTAATCGGTACGATATTAAATTCAATAAGCGGCTGGGCCAAAACCTGCTGCTGGACGACAACATTCACCGGATCATGGCCGAAGCCGCCGCGCTCGATCCGGCGGACGACGTCATCGAGGTGGGCGCGGGGCTTGGCGCATTGACGGCGCACCTGTGCCGCCATGCCGGGCGCGTGCTGGCCGTCGAGATTGACCGCACGTTCATGCCGTGTCTCGAAGATCGGTTCATCGAGCACGCCAATGTCAGGCTTTTTCGTGGAGACATCCTCAATCACAGCCTGCCGAAACTGATCGAAGAATTCTTGCCGGGCGCCACATCGTACAAGATGGTCTCCAATCTGCCCTACTACATCACGACGCCGATTCTGTTCCATTTCCTCGAATCGCCGCTGCCGCCCACACGCATCGTCGTCATGGTCCAAGAAGAAGTCGGCATCCGCATGACCGCGCGGCCCGACAGCCCCGGATACAGCGCACTCACGGCCGTGCTCGCCTGCCACGCATCCGTGGATCTCGTCCATCGCGTCCCGCGCACCTGTTTCCTGCCGAGGCCGGAGGTGAACAGTTGCATCGTGCGGTTGCGCCTGCACGAGACGTCGCCGTATCCGGGCGTCGAGACGCGGTTTCTAACTACCGTCATCCGGTCCGCATTCCTCCAGCGCCGCAAGACCCTTCGCAACGCCCTAACCCGCTCGGGCCAGTTCGGCGCTCCGAAAGAAGCGGTCCTGGCCGCATTGGACGCAGCACAGATAGACGGAGGCCGACGTGCACAAACGGTATCGCCAGACGAGTTCGCACGGCTAGCCATAGAAATCCGGGCGCGAATCTGAGGAGACAAACACATGGCCGAGTGGGTACTGGCAAACCACTACGAACAGATCATGGAGAGCCTCACGAGCGGCGTACTCGCCGTGGACGCTTCGGGCCGAATTCTGTTGGCCAACCGTGCGGCCGGTCTCCACTTGGGCTTGCAAGAAGGCGATCTCCACGCCGGGATGGCGTGCGACGCATCGCCCATTCCAGAGCCTTTTCGCGCGATCATGCGCGAGGTCTTGCAACACCGCGAACCCGCCACGCGCCGCGAGATCGTCCTGACGCAACAAGACGACTCGCCCAAGGAAATCGGTCTTACGGCATCGATGCTCACCGGGCCGCACGGATTCGGCGGTGCCGTGTTCCTGTTCGTAGACATGACGGAACGCCGCGCACTCGAACGCGCCGCCGAGTTGAATCGGCAACTGGCCCAGATCGGCGAATTGACCGCCGGTGTCGTGCATGAATTGCGCAACCCACTCGCCGTGATCGGCGGCAACGCGGAACTCTTGCAGCGCAGAATCCAGCCGGACGATGCCGGACGCCGCCATGTCGATGCCATCCACGAAGAGGCAAAGGCCCTCGAACGGCTCGTCGCACAATTCCTCGGATTCGCAAAACCGTTCGAACTTGACCGAGCGCCCTGCAAGGCCCAAGCGCTTGTCGAACGCATTTTGACTGTCTGCGGCCCCAATGCGGACCGAAAATCCATCGTGTTGCGAGCGCCCATCGCATCCGGCGACTTCCTCTTCGACTGCGACGAAAACAAGCTGCTCCAGGCGCTCGCCAATATCGTCGGCAACGCGATCGATGCCGTGCCCACAGGCGGCAAAGTGTCGGTTCTGGCCGGTCAGGACGGCTCAGACGCCATGTTCGAGGTCCTGGACAACGGTCCCGGCATCCACCTCAAACCCGACGAAGACATCTTCAAGCCGTTCTTCTCGCGCAAAGAAGGCGGCACCGGTTTAGGCTTGGCGATATGCCACCGTATCGTCACAGCGCACAAGGGCACGATCACGTTCTATAATATACCTGACGGCGGAGCGCGATTCGTGATACGATTGCCGCTGGGCGAAGAATGGCTTTAGGCTTTAGGCGAAGCCCTACAGCCTAAAGCCTAAA
>CAIYET010000807.1 GCA_903925285.1 Candidatus Hydrogenedentota bacterium
ATATTATATCAAGACAGTCTTGATATGTCAAGCAAAAAGATCGCACGCCCCAGTCGAACGAAAACGCAATGAAATCAAACTCCCGATACCCGCTCCTCACCTGCCCGCGCGAAAACTCGCCCCCTTACCTGCGGATCGGGGCAAGACACAAATGAAACGCCTCCTGCCAAGTGTGTAGAATAGCGATCCGTTAATCGCAGGAATTGGACTTGGCCAGATGGCATCGAACGAGACGAACGATCGCGCAGTAGACAGGGAGGCTGTAGGAAGTGAGGCTGTAGCGCCTACAGTCTACAGCCTACAGCCTACAGCCTTAAGGGATATCGACGCCGTCGCGGCGTGGATTTGGCTGGCGTGCTTGATCGCCGTGGGCGTTGCGTTGCGGTTGAGCCGGATCGGCGTCGAGTCGGTGGATCATGAGGAATATGTCAGCCTCTGCCACCTGAACGCACCGGGCTTGTTCGCCTTTCTCGAGTTGGTGAAGTGGCATTATCCGTATTCGGCGCCGTTCGCGTTCGCGTTCGAATACGTGTGGTCGCGCGTCGTCGGCACGTCGGCGTTTCAGGTCCGCCTGTTGTTCGTCGTCGTCGGTTCCCTGATCATTCCGGCGACGTATGCGCTGGCGCGCGAGTTCTATCGCGCCTCGATCATCGAACGGCGTGCGGGACTTGTTGCCGCGATGTGCGCCGCGCTGTCGCCCGTCTATGTGTTCCAGGCTCAGGAAGCGCGGCAATACGCTTTTCTCGTCTTGCTGGGTTTGTGTTCGATATACACGTTCTTGCGCGGGCTGCGCGAAGGCGGGCGGAAATGGTGGCTTCTGAATGGACTCGCGAATACCTGCCTGATCTGGACGCATCTTTTCGGCGTGCTGCTGTTGTTCACGGAGGGACTGTTCCTGTTGTGCTGCGCGCGTGGGCACGTTCGACGCCTGCTCGTATGGGGCTTTGGCCATGTCGCGTTGCTCGTGCCGCTGGCGCTGTGGATCATGACCATTCACGTCCCGATGAGCGATAACATCCACGCGTTCTACGGCAAGCCGGCATGGCAGCAATGGCTGTGGGATATCGCGGCGGACGACGCTTTGTATGTCTTGCGGGCGTTTCCGCCCGTCTCGCCGAACGCTTGGCACGGGTTGTCCGGGTCGTGGCGTGCGGGCGTAATCGATGCCCGCCCATGGTTTGGCTGGCTTCTTGTGGCCTCATTTGGCATTGCGCTCGCCTGGGCGGTATGGAAAGCATTGCGGGGACGCTCGCCCGGACGGCGCGACTGGTTTTTTCTGCTGGCCTGGCTCATCGTTCCCGTCATGCTGCTGGTCGGTTTGTCGTATGTATGGCAACCCTGCTACAGCAACCGATACACGGTCTATGGTTCCCTCGCGCTCTACGTCGCCCTTGGCGGCATGCTGGCCTCGATCCCGCGCCCGACGATACGGCGCGTTCACGTCGTGGGAATCGCCGTGCTTTACGCCTACCAGTTGTCCCTGAGCCTGCCCGGCCCCACGCGCACGGATTGGCGCGGCGTGATCGTTCACATGAAGACTGCGGGAACGCCGGACGATCTGGCGCTGATCGAGGACCCGTTCTGGCCGGCCGAGTTCAAGTTCAACTATCCGGACGTCCCGAATCCGGTCGGCGATGCCTACGAACGCGAGCAACTCTGCACGGAAGCGCTGTTTTTCCTCGAACAATGCGCGCTGTCGCCGGACGAGGCCTTTCGGAAACGCGGCGCGTGGATTCTGCTTGTGGACATCCAGATGCGCGGCGGCGGCGATCTC
>CAIYET010000808.1 GCA_903925285.1 Candidatus Hydrogenedentota bacterium
CCGGAGCCGTTCATCGACATCCTGCCTGACAGGCAATACATGTACGGGCAGAATGAAAGCCAAGAGGCCAAGGACCTGTGCGAATGGCTGAATAAGGAAGGCCGGAAAGGTCTGCAAGCGATGTGCAAGCAGTTGGGCATCGGCTCGGACGAATCCCGTATCGTCGAATTCAGCGGTGACGGGTACATCATTCGCGGCAATCCCAATTCCAGCTACGGGTACTTGTACATCGTTGCATACCGCATTCCAGGCCAATCGTAATTCTCGCCTGTAGTTCTCTCTGAAACCAAACCCAAGAAAGGCCCGATAGGGACAACCATGCCTTGTCGGGCCTTTCGTCACGTAAGGAGGTGATTGACTTGAAACTCTATGGCAGGGCCACAGAGATTGCCCAACGAATAATCGATGCGTTCAAGGAGCCGGAGAATCTGCCCAAGGCTCTTGCTCCGGTTTTCATCCGGCGTAAGGATGATGCTCCCTGTCGGAAATGGTCATGGCATAACCAATTGCTCGTTGCATTGTCCGGCACTTCGGATGCCAGAGGTTTTCGCCAATGGGACGCGGTTGGACGGAAGCTCAAAAAGGGCAGCAAAGCGATTTGGATTCTGGCTCCGTGCATGGGGTCCGTCAAAGAGAAAGACGAGAATGGCGACGAGGCCAAGAGGAATGTCATCTACGGCTTCAAAGGCATTCCGGTGTTTGCCGTGGAGGACACAGAAGGCAAACCGCTTCCCGGCAACGAACGTTACGACGAGTGGGTTCGGAATCTGCCCCTGTTGGAAGTTGCCGAGTCTTGGGGTGTCCATGTCGGTACGTATTCTGGCGAAGGCAAGGGTGCACTCGGGTATTTCCAGTTCGGTACGGGACGCAAGGCGATTATGCTCGGCACGGAGAATCTGAGCACTTGGGCACATGAGCTTGTCCATGCGGCTGACCATCGGATTTCCAAACTGACGGATGCGCGGCCATTGCTGGAAATCGTCGCCGAACTCGGTTCCGCGATTCTGCTCGAATGTTTGGGCCACTCGTATGAGGCAGACCTTGGCGGTGCGTATGCGTACATCCAACGTTACGCGGAAACCGCCGGCAAGCCTCCTGTATCGGCCTGCATTGGCGTCCTGGACCGAGCCTGTAGTTGTGTTGCGTTGATTTTGGACACAGCGGAGAAGGCGAAAGTAGAGGCCGTTGACGAGGCGACATAATGTCGCGTTCGAGCCGCATGCCACCGGTGGCACCACCCCGCAACCAAGTGTGAAAAGCGAGAATGAAGCGATGGAAACCGAATTCTGAACCGAGGCCGTTCTAACTATTGATAACAAAGCGTTATCACTACTTAGACCACACAAGGAGGATGTATCGAATGGACGGCGAAATCATCAAGTATGAACCCGGTCAGGAGCTTGGGCCGGTGCTTCAGAAAGCGGAGGAATACGTCCGTGAGAGCAAAGCACCCAATACCAGAGGGGCCTACCTTGAGGACTGGGTGCATTTCTGCGGATGGTGTTTGGCCCATAGAGTTGAATCGTTGCCAGCAACACCGGAAGTTGTCGCCGTGTATATCGCGGATTTGGCTGAAAGACTCAAAGTATCCACGATACAGCGGCACTTGGCGTCGATATCGGTTGCGCATCAAGCGAAAGACTTCAAAAGCCCGACTCACTCCCTATTGGTACGTACAACGGTGCAGGGAATCCGGCGTCTCAAAGGTGTTGCCAAGGACAAGAAGGCCCCAGTCCGTGTTGCCCATTTGATTCATCTCTCGGATGTGCTGCCGAAGAACCTTCAGGGTGTGCGGGACAAG
>CAIYET010000809.1 GCA_903925285.1 Candidatus Hydrogenedentota bacterium
ATCGTATAGGACGCAAAAGACGTGGAGAAACAGTTGTGGGTGAGTGAAAGCGGCGTCAAGCCGCCGCACTCCAAATAGCGTGGATTTCTGCAGTTTGACACTAGTTTGTTCCTACTGACTACTGACTACTCCAGGAAAGATTGTCTTTGGTACTGCTACGGGAAGCGAAATTGCAGACGGACGCGGGCCTCGTCGAGGAGTGCCGCGCGGGCGATACGTCCGCCTTCGACGAGATCGTGCGCCGCTACAAAGACCGCGTGTATCGGGTCGTCTATCGCTTCCTGGGCAACCATGAGGATGCGTTGGACGTGGCTCAGGAAACTTTCGTACGCGCCTATCGTGGTATACAGGATTACCGCGGCGCGGCGCAGATGTGTACGTGGCTGCACAGTATCGCCGCGAACCTCGCGCGCAACCGTCTGCGCGACGGGGGACGCATGGGGCGCGACATGGGCGTGTCGCTGGACGAAGCGCATGCGTGCGCGCCGCCGCATGCGGGTGGTACGCCGCGCGATGCGGCCGAGCAGCATGAACTCGAGGAGGCCCTCCAACGTTGTCTGATGGAATTGCCGGAACCATATCGAATGGCGTTCGCGTTGCGGACCTTCGATGATTTGAGTTACGAAGCGATCGCGCAAACGCTGGGATGTCCCGTGGGAACCGTCAAGTCGCGCATCAATCAAGCGCGACGGATGCTGCGGGAACGCCTGGAACAACTCGCGCTCGTGTGAGGCACTGTTATGGACTGTAACGAAGTACGAGATGAATTTTCCGCGCTGATGGACGGCGAGTTGAGCGCGGATGCGCGCGCGCGCGTCGAGGCGCATCTGTCCGAATGCGCGGACTGTCTGCGGGCCTTGGACAAGATGAAGCGCGTGGATGGGTTGTACCGTTCGCTCGCGCCGCAAGCCGCCCCGGAGGGATTCGAGGAACGCGTCCGTGCGGCGGTCGCAGTCCCGCGCGATGTGAAGCGGCGCGTTGCGCGGCCCGCATGGCGTTGGTGGCCCGCATGGGTTGCCGTAGCGGCGTGCGTCGCGATTGTCGTTTCCGTCGGCGTCCTGCGCACGGGTGGGCGGCCCGACCGCTTCAATGTGGCGTTGCTCGAAATGAAGACGGAAGCGGCTGCGCCGAAAGGGGTCGTTCAGGAAAATGTTCGCACAGTTACTGCAAACAAACCTGTACTGCAAGCGGACAACGTTCAACCGTCCGTAGCCGTAGCACGCGAATCTGCCGAAGTGGATAAGCTGACGAAAAAGGAACCGGCTGCCGAAGCGCCCGGCAGCGTCGCACACGACAACATCACTTTGCAGACGGAAAAGTTGCCAGCGCGAGAGCCTGCACCCAAACTTGTGGAAAAGTCGGAAGCAGAACCCGCGACAATGGCCATGCAGGCGCCTGCATCCGCGCCTCAAGCTCCAGTTCCAGCAGCGAGCATCCCGCCGTCACCGCCTGTTGCCGCATCGCGAGGAGCCGAAGGAGATGGATCTGCGCCGTCCGAATTCCCACCCTCGCAAGCGTCTGCAAGGGCTATGCCACATATGGATGAGCAGACTCGACCTAACTCATCTATGCTTCTAGGCAAGTCCGAATCGGCCACAAAACGCATGAGGATGGGATCCGCCATGCCCGGCGCGGCCCAATCCTTGCCGAAACAAAAAGCAAAGGCTTCACTGGATGGAATAGCCACCGGAATGGCGGGCACGGCGGAGAAAAAAGACGCAGGTGCGTTGGAAAAGAAAACCGTCGCGGGCCGGACATTCACGCTACGCGACGGCGTGTGGCAACAAGACGGTTACACAAAAGGCGCCCGCGCGAAAACCTTGCGCCGCGATTCGCGGACGCTTGAAGCATTTCTAAAGAAGCACCCGGAAGTGAAGCCCATCCTCGAAATCGGCAACCGCGTCGTTTTCCAGTGCGAAGACCACTGGTACCGCGTCGAGCCAAAGAGCCAATAAGCAGCCGAGCTGTTCGTACTCAAGGATGTAGAAACCGATACGCTTCTGCCGTACCTCGAAATAGAACCCGTAGCCGAGTTCGAGCAGGAATTTCTGGGACTTGTCGGGCAGGGCGTCGTCGATATGGAGCGTTGTTCTCATGCATGCGAGTATGTACGCTCCGTTCATGCGCGTTAAGTACGGCTTAGCGTCTCGGGCGTGGGTTTGACGCAACGCGGGACATGGGGTATGCTGGCGTCTGGTACGTGGTCAGTGGGAACCTTTATGAAGGAGGTAATCGAGTATGGCTAAGGCAAGTGCGAAACAATATCGTTTTTCGTTTGGGCCGTGGAACATCGACGAGGGTGCGGATCCGTTTGGTCCGACGGTGCGGAAACCGGAATCGCTCGCAAAGAAGATCAAAGTCGCAAAAGCGCTGGGCTTCGACGGGGTGCAGTTCCACGATGATGACGTGGTGCCGGACCTCGACTCGAAGTCGCATGCACAGATCATGAAGGAGGCGGCGCAGGTCAAGCGGATGCTGGATGCGGAAGGGTTGAAGGCGGAATTCACCGCGCCGCGTCTGTGGTTCGCGCGCGAGACAATCGACGGCGGGTTCACGAGCAATGACCCGAAATGCCGGAAGTATGCCATCGAACGCGGGAAGGTCTGCATCGATATCAATAACGCGATTGGCGGGGATTGGATCGTGTTGTGGCTCGCGCGCGAAGGCTCGTACATCCGCGAGAGCAAGAATGCGCGCGTGTCGGTGCTGCAATTGCGCGACGCGTTGAACGTGATGCTCGAGCACGACCCGAAATCGATTTTCCTGATCGAGCCGAAACCGAATGAGCCGGTCGACAGCGCGATCATTCCGACGATTGGTCATGCAATCGGGTTGTCGTATCTGACGAACGATCCGTCGCGGGTCGGGTGCTTGGTCGAGACGGCGCACTCGTGTTTGGCGGGCCTGGATCCGAGCGACGACATGGCGTTCGCGCTCGCGCACAATAAGCTGAAGAGCGTCCACCTGAACGATCAGGGCGGGCTCAAGTTCGATCAGGACAAGTCGTTTGGCTCGTACAATCTTCGCAGGGCGTTCAATCAGATCCGGGTGCTCGAGGAGTATGAGTATGGCAAGCATGGCGAGTGGATCGGCCTCGACGTCAAGGCGATGCGCACGCAGAAGCAGGATGGCAATACCAAGCATCTGTCGTCGAGCAAGGAACGGTTCCTGTTCTTGTTGGAGAAGGTGCGAACTGTCGATAAGAAACTCGAAGCGCAGTTGATCGCCGCGCGCGATTACGAAGAACTCGACCGGTATATTTTGTGCCATTTGATGGGCGTGAAGTACCGCTGAGTAGAACGTTTTTCGGGACGAACACGGACACGCACAGACAGATTCATGTGGAGTTGACAGCCGGAGGCCAAGCCATGTTGGAAACCGTAGATCTCGATGCATCGTTGTCGAAGGAGGAGTTCAAGAAGGCGCATGATCCGTTGGATATCCGGCTTGCGGAATTGCAGCGGACGGTTCGCGCGGCGGGTATACCGGTCGTCGTGGTGTTCGAGGGCTGGGAGGCGGCGGGCGTGGGCACGGCGATCAGCCGACTGCTTGCTCCGCTCGATCCGCGCGGTCATAAGGTTCATACGTTCCAGGCGCCTACGGAAACGGAGTCGTTGTTTCCGCCGATGTGGCGGTACTGGCTGACGCTTCCTGCGCGCGGTCTCATAGCTGTCTATGACGGCAGTTGGTATTGGGAAGCACTCAAGCGCGACAAGGCGGCGGGCCCCGAGGTCTACGAGCGGTTGCGGACGTTCGAGCGGCAATTGGCGGACGATGGGGTTGTGCTGTTGAAGTTCTGGCTCCATATCAGCCGCGCGGAACAAGCGAAACGCTTCAAGAAGATGAAGGACGATCCCGCGCTGGGATGGAAGATCAGCAAGGAGGACTGGCGGCGGCATCGCAAGTACAAGAGCTATTGCCAGGTCGTCGAGGCCGCGTTGCGCGAGACGTCGACCGCGTACGCGCCGTGGACGCTGGTCCCGGCGCACGACTGGCATTACGCGTGCCTCACGATCAATGAGACCTTCGAGCACGCGCTCGAAACGGCGATTCAGCGCAAACCTCAAACGGTGTCGGTCGTGCCGGCGCGTTTGCCGCGGCGAGTCAGTCCGCTGGACAAGGTCGATTTGAACGCGGCGGTCAATCGCGTCGAATACGACCAGGAACTGCCGCGGCTGCAAAAGGAACTGCTGCGTCTCGAACATCTCATCTATCCGAAACGTATCCCTGTTGCGGTTGTATATGAGGGTTGGGATGCATCCGGCAAGGGGGGCAACATCAAGCGACTCGTCGCGGGACTGGATCATCGCGGCTTCGAGGTAGATCCGTTCGCAGCGCCGGAAGGCGATGAGAAGACGCACCATTATTTGTGGCGGTTCTGGCGGCACGTCCCGAAGGGCGGCCATATCACGATCTTCGACCGGAGTTGGTACGGACGGGTCATGGTCGAGCGGATCGAGGGGTTCGCAACGCCGGAAGCGTGGGGCCGGGCCTATCGCGAGATCAACGAGTTCGAGCAGGAGTTGACTTCGTCGGGGATTGTGCTCGTAAAATTTTGGATCCACATATCGAAGGACGAGCAATTGAAACGGTTCCGGCTGCGCGAGAAGACGCCGTTCAAACTGTGGAAGATCACCGATGAGGATTGGCGTAACCGCAAGCAATGGGACGCCTATCACGCGGCCGTTACCGAGATGATCGAAAAGACTTCGACAGTGAACGCGCCGTGGACGATCATCGAAGGCAACGATAAACTTCACGCGCGCCTCAAGGCGTTGAAAACGGTTGCGGCGGCTGTCGAGCGGGCATTGAAGCGGAAGAACGGAAAAGAACAGTAAGCAGTCGGTGGTGCTTGACGTTGTATACAAGAGAAATGAAGATCAGACCCGAAGAGATCGAATTAGTTGACAAGACGCAATCCTTTGCCTCACGTGCTGGAACTGATACGGGCGCGCTTGGACGCTACCGTTCGACCTCGTGAGAGAGAATTTGATTTCGATAGTCGCCTCCCATGCGGATGTCGGCGGGAAGGCGCGGAACTTGGCTGCGCTTTCCGCAGCCGGTTTCCCGGTGCCTGAAGGCTGGGTTGTCCCATCTGGCGCATTTGAGGACCATCTCGAACGACACGGCTTGGCCAGCCGTGCACTGAGCGCGGCACAGGCGTGTGACGAAGAACGGCTCCGGGAGATTCGTGGTCTGATCGCCTCCCGAGATATCGATGACCGTTTGCGAGATGCTCTGTCAGAACTAATCGACGCGCCCATGGCAGTCAGAAGCTCGGCGTCGGTTGAAGATCAAGGTTCGGCAAGCTATAGCGGATTGTTCGATACTGTTCTCGGCGTCCAGGGAACGACAGCACTCGCAAATGCCGTCAAGCGCGTGTGGGCTTCCGTATTCTGCCCGCAGGTATTGGCATATCATCGCAAGATGAACGCCGAGACGGTTTATCCCGCGATGTCAGTTCTGATTATGCCACTGATGCCAGCGGAGGCGGCCGGAGTGGTTTTTTCCGCCGATCCGTCGAATGGGAATCCGCTGGTGATTTCGATTTCAGCGGCACGAGGCCTGGGGACAACTGTCGTCAACGGCACGGAGGAATGCGATCAGTACTGGATCGATTGGGAAACCCTGTCTGTCTTGAAGACTCGGCGCGGCACGCAGAAATCTGGCGAGTTTCTCACATCGAAGGGAGATTGTGTCCGGTGTTCTCTCCCAGCGGAACATGCGTCTCAGCCCGTTCTTGATGAGCTTTGCCTGCGTCGGGTGGCCGAACTCACTCGCCAGATCGACAGGCTCTGGAATAAGCGTGTCGATATGGAATTTGCCGTTGTCGCGGGAGACGTGCTCGTTCTTCAGGCGCGGCCAATTACCGGTCTGCCGCCGTACTTTCCGGACAACCCCGAAGAGTTCGATCCAAAGGTGCATCGATCGGGCGATCACTGGCCCCGTCCTGTCTGTCCTTTTGTCCAAGCCCGCGTCGGAGTTCCGTCCTCGCCCCCTATTCCATCGCCGCCGTGGCCGCTGGAGGTAGAGGATCTTTTCGTGCGGCATGGTCGTCTGTTCTTCCGGGAGGCGCTGGCGCCAGAGTACGAGGAACGCCCGGACGCTCCATGGGAGGACAGGACGTTTTTGCGCCGCATGAGGCAACTAGAGGATCCGTCCGAGGATTTTCGCACGTGGCGAGAGTGGACGACGTACGCGTATCAAAAGATCATTCCTTCGTTGCGCTCTGAATCGAAACGCCTTCTCTGTCTCAGTCGCGAGCGGTTGGCTCAGCTCGGCAAGCGTGAATTGCGAGAACTCCTCTGTGAGGCGATGTCGGTCGAGAGCAGGGCCGCCTACTTCTACCTAGCCGCGTCCGGCTGCACGTACGAATCCCTTCGCCGATTGGAAATCCTAGCAAGGGACTGGCTCCCCCAAGCAGATTCCAGTCAGGCTACGCAGCTAGCATTGACCATGATGCAAGGGCAGCAGAAACTGACCCATTTGCTGGAACAGGACATCGAGGCGGCGGCGAGTGGCGCCCGAAGCTCGGAACAGTTGGCCTGCGAATGGGGGTATTCGTATCTGGAGCTTGAGGACATGATGGATTTCTCCCGCTGGCGCGGTTGGCAGGAGGACGATACACCCATACGGATCGCCATCGCGATCCAGCGAGGCTCCCGTAGCGAATCCGATATTGGTGCAAGACTGCAAATCGCTAGAGACTGGAGTGAAAGCTGTTTTCAGACGGCGCTACAGACTCTTTGGGCAAGCGATCCCGCCGACGGGGAGAAGCGTGCTCAGGTCTTTGCCGCCTGCGTTGAAGCCTGCCGGAATTGCTTCTCCTTGAAGGATGATCGCGACTTGGTTCTTTCTCACGCGCAGGCCGCGCTACGATGGTGTCTCCTCGAAACGGGACGGCGTTTACAGTCTGAGGGCGTCGTACACGAGGAAGAGAACATCTTCCTCTTGGAGCCTCAAGAAATCCTGCAGTGGCTAAGCGATTTCGATGCCGTACCGGAAGCGATCTCCCGGCTCGTCAATGATCGTGTTCGTGAACAGGAACGCTTGGCACGTTACACGTTGCCGCCCATCGAACGTGTGGCGGGAAGCCCCATTCCGTCTGATGCGCAAGTGTTGCGCGGAGAACCGGCGAGTCCCGGTGTCGCCGCGGGTCCGGCACTGGTTGTGGAGACGATAGAGGACGTCAAGAGATTGCGGCGTGGGGATGTGTTATGCTTGAAGGGCGAGAAGAGAGTGGGTTGGACAACGTTCTTAACCTCGATCTCCGCGCTGGTCTACGAAACGGGTAACTGGCTCTCCCACGAGTCGAATTTGTGCCGTGAACTGGGAATCCCGGCAGTAGTGTCCGTCGGCGAGGGAATCAACATCATCCGATCAGGCGAGGAACTGCGGGTTGATGGAATGGAAGGTACTGTTGCACGGATGGAAAAGCAGGTTGAAGCTGACGAGGCGGAAGACGGCTGAGAGATATGAAGATCAAACCCGAAGACATTGAATTCGTTGACAAGGCGAAATCTTTCACCTCACGTGTCGGAACGGATGCGGTGCTTCTGCTTGTTGGGAGCCGTGCCGCCGGATTTGACGACTCGTGGTCGGACTTGGATATGTGGGTGGTTGGGGACAAGGCGCAACTCAGCTCCGATGAGCTTGGCCAATACGAGAGGGGCAAGGCGCTTTTCGTAGACAGGGGAGATTACGAAGCGCATTGGACGTTCTTTGACAAGGACGACCTGTTGTCTATCCTGCGTGATTATCCCGATGAGAAGATGTGGATAGTGCTTACGTCCAAGGTGCTGTTCGGAAATCGGGATACCGCATCCGCGTTGCAGGACGAGTGCCGACGTTATCCGAGGACGATAGTCGAGCAGAAGCTCAAGTGGCATTTCGGCCGCTATTGGAGTTCTCTGGGACCTCTGAATGCGGGCGCCCGAGGGAGGCCTGAGACGGGGTTCCTAATGGTGGGAATGGTAATGGAACATCTCTGCAAACTCTGCTGTCTTGCGGAGGGGAAACCATTTCCATACGCCAAATGGCTTGTCACGGTTGCCCAAGACACGACGCTCGGGCGCAGAGTCCACCCGTTCATGTCACGAGCGATATTCGGAATTGACGATTTCCTGCACCCGCCCCAAGGCAAGCACTATAAAGAACTTGTGCCATTGAAGGAATTGAGAGACACGAAAGAGGTTGTCCTTGCCACTCTAAAGGAGTTGGGGTGGTTCTGCTCGTGGCTCGTGAATATCGATGAGGCGGTTGCGGATACTATGAACGAACAACGTAATAAGTTGCCAGAAGTCCATGCATTCTGAATTTCCCAATAATCGAGGAGTTTCTGCACGATGTTATCGATGACTGCCCTGATAATTCCGTTGGCCATGATCCATTTCGCGCAGGCGCCGTTGCTTGCGAAACCCACGCCGGAGCAGTTGGCGTGGCAGGACGGCGAGATCGGGATGTTCATCCATTTCGCGCCGAATACGTGGCAGGACAAGGAGGGCGACGATCTTTCGACGCCGCTCGATACGATCAATCCGGCGCAACTCGATACGGAGCAATGGGTGGACGTGGCGGAATCGATGGGCGCGCATATTATCGTGTTCGTTGTGAAACACGTCGGCGGTTTTTGCATGTGGCAGACCGATACCACGCCGTACGGGATCAAGCATACGGCGTGGCGCGACGGTAAGGGCGACGTGCTCGCGGACTTGTCCGCGTCGTGCAAGAAGCGCGGGATGAAGCTCGGCCTGTATATCAGTCCTCGCGACGACATGCACGGCGTGGACACGGGCGGCAAGTGCAAGGACGCGGAAGCGCAGAAGAAGTACGACGCGATTTACCGGCAACAGTTGACGGAAGTGTTGAGCCGTTACGGCGAGATGTTCGAGGTATGGTTCGACGGCAGCAACATCGTCGAGGTGGGCGACATCCTCAAGCAGTACGCGCCGAAGGCGGTCATCTTCCAAGGAAAATACGCCTCGATTCGCTGGGTCGGCAACGAGGACGGCGTCGCGCCGTATCCCGCGTGGAATGCCGTTTCCGAAGCGGCGCGGCTGTCCGGAGCAACGGCCAAGAACGGCGATCCGAACGGCGATGTGTGGTTGCCCAACGAGTGCGATGCGCGCATGCGCGCGGATTGGTTCTGGAGTTCGAAGAACGCGAAGACGCTGAAAACCGTTGAGCAGTTGATGGACATGTATTATAAGAGCGTCGGCCACGGCGCGGTGCTGCTGCTGAACAATACGCCCGATATGACGGGGCGCATACCCGAAGCGGACGCCAAACGCGCCGCTGAGTTCGGCGCGGAGATTCGGAGGCGCTTCGGCAAGAGTCTTGCCGAAACGAGCGGGCAAGGCGATCGCGTCGAACTCGAACTTGGCAAACCCACGCGCATCGATCGCGTCGTTACGATGGAAGACATCGCGCAAGGCGAACGTGTGCGCGAATACCGCATCGAAGGCCGCATCGGCCAGGAATGGAAAGAACTCGCGCAGGGCACGGCAATCGGCCACAAGAAAATCGACCGGTTCGCGCCTGCGGAGGTCAGCGCCGTCGCGTTCCGTTGCCTGAAATCGGCCGACACACCGGTCATCCGCAAACTCGCCGTCTACGACGTTCCTGAGACACACAAGTAGAATAGCGCCAAGATAAGTGGGCGATTCGTTCTTCGTGCGCCCGTTTCTTCTTTCTCAGGGACGGTGTTCAGGGGCCGATCAGTTTCAAACCGGGGAAATATTCGCGGAATCGTTTTGCGTCGCGGGTGACCAAGTCCAGCTTCGCGACGGCGGCATGCGCTCCAATAAAAAAATCCGGCAACGGCAATGACTTCTGCCCGCCTCGGCGACGGTATTCGAGGAAACATTTTCCAGCAAGAAATGCTGCTTCGCGAGGGATCGGGCGATACTCGAAAACGTCCGAAGGAAGCAGCATTTCGAGATCCTCGATTCGCTCGAAACGTATGGAAATCTCGGCATAAATGACCGAGTTCATGACGATAGTTCCCTCGTTTGCCGCTTCAGCCAACGCGTGTGACGACCAGTCGAACCAGCGCGGATCTCGCGTGAAAATGTCCAGAAATACACACGAGTCTACTAGGACGGACATCATGCGTCTCCACGGGTAAGCGTCATAATCTCGTCGGTAGACATGGCCACTTTGCCCTTCCCGGCCATCTGGCTGACCAGCGATTTCCCCCGTCCGGTTGCCGGCGCTTTCCGCAGATAGAGGCGGCGGCCCTCTTCATGGAATTCCACCTCGCTGCCCGGAACAATGCCGGTTCTTTCCCGTAGGGCAAGCGGTATCGTAACTTGGCCCTTCGTCGAAACTCGCATAGCAGCGCCTTTCACTGTTGTATTACTCTTACTGGTAAGAATCTTACCATAGGGAGTGCGCGAACGGCAAGAACATGGCGATTTCCTTGGGGTGTCTCTATGGAATCCTCCGTGAGCCGTACATCCCGGCTGCGTATTTGTCGCTGTAGGCTCGAGCGCGCATTCGTGGCCTTGCAAACGCCGTTGGGTTGAAATGATACTGGCTTGCGGTGGGGCCGAACCTTTTGCGTTCTTGGGCGCTCTTATACGTGAACGGATCCCATCGAGAAAGCGCCATGGTTGAAACACTGAGCGAGATCTTGGAACGATGCCGGACCGGCGATGCGAAGGCTGTCGCGGTGTTGGTCGACAGGTTTCATCGCTGGGCGCTCGATCTGGCGCGTGCTTTGGTTCACGACAACACGTTGGCGGAGGACGTCGTTCAAGAGACATTCATCGCCGCGTTACAGGGGCTGGCTGGGCTTCGGGACGCGGATGCCTTTCCAGGTTGGCTGCGTCAAATACTCCGGCGTCAGGCGAACCGGATAGGCCGGAAACATCGCGACACGGTATCGTGGGATACCGAAAGCATTCCGGCTGCGAGCCCTTGCTCGGGAGAAGGCGTCGAACGGGACGAGATTCGCAAGATTGTGCGGGATGCGTTGGAAAGGCTGCCAACGGCGGAGCGAGAAGCTGCCGTGCGGTTCTATATCGAGCAGCAACGTTGCGTCGAGATTGCCCAGGCACTGTCCATTCCTCTGGGTACGGTGCGACGGCGGTTGTTCGATGCGCGGGCGCGTCTGCGCAGCATGTTACTCGGATATATCCACAGCCGACCCGATGATCGAGAAATGAAACCAACGAAAAGGGACTTACCCTTCTGAACATACGAAAGGAGAACAACATGGTTCCCTCATTCACACCTGAATTGGAGCGTTTGATTCGCGCCGCCGTGGATCGTGACGCAAGCGATCTGCATCTTATCCCAGGCGAGCCCCCCACATTGCGCGTGCGGGGAAAACTCGAACGGATGGATGCGGAAGAAATCTCGGTCGAGAAGACCCGCGAACTGGCGGCCGCGCTCATTGGCGAAGCAAACATGGCGCGTATCGGTCCGGAGATTGGCGAGTTTCAACGATCCTGCGGCCGCCCCGGCGAGTTCAACCTGAGTGTGGCCGTCGCACGTTCGTGCGGCGGGTATACGTTAGCTTTCCGTGTCATGCTTCCCATCATACCCGCGATCAAGGATATCCTCTTACCCGAAGCGGTGGTAAACGCCGGGTCTGCGTCTCATGGACTGATCGTGTTTACCGGTCTCGCCGGGTCGGGCAAGACCACCGCGCTGTACAGCCTGGTCGATCACATCAATGCGGACGCGGCCCGGCACATTTGCACCGTCGAAGATCCCGCGCATTTGCATATCACGCCCAAGAAGGCCCTGGTTCAGCAGCGCGAAATCGGCGTGGACGTTCCGACGTGTCTGGCGGGAATTCAGGCCGCCATGGCGCAGGATCTGGATGTACTTCTTGTGGGCGAGGTCACGACCGTCGAGGAACTACAAGCCTGCATGACCGTCGCGGAAACCGGCCATCTCGTGTTGACGCAAATTCATGCGGATTCGCCCGAGGGCGCCATCCACCGCATCCTGGATGTGTTTCCCGACGAGATGCGTCCAACGGCGCAAAAGACGTTGGCCGCGGTACTGCGGGCCGTGTGCGCCTCGCGATTGTTGCCATGCGCCGACGGACGTGCACGCGTCGCCGCATATGGAGTCCTCGTTCCGGACTTGGAGATGCGCAACGCCATTGCGTCGGGGAGCGATTTCATGGCGCGCAAGTCCCCGTGGCTCGAAGGTTGCCAGACTATGGCACAAAACATCGAGCAGTTGCGGGAGAAAAAGATCATATCGGAGGAAACGGCTCGACAGGCAATGACCGCCTCGTGAGGGAAGGATGAAGGATGAAGGATGAAGGATGAAGGATGAAGGATGAAGGATGAAGGATGAAGGATGAAGGATGAAGGATGAAGGATGAAGGATGAAGCCCGCAGTGTGGTGTTTTCATCCTTCATCCTTCATCCTTCATCCTTGCTTCACAGTTTGACCACTGCCACCTGAAGTCTGTAGCCTGTCGCCTGAAGCCAATAAGGAGCGAGCAATATGCACACCGACGTATTGGAAGAGCTAGTCGACCGGATTGGCGCATTGCCGATGCTGGACGCGCACACGCATTTGGTCGGGGGAAAATTGGGCGCGCGGGGCCTGCACGACATCTTGCTCTACCACATGTCCGTCAGCGATCTGTACGGGGCGGGTTGCCCGAGCGGAAGCCGTCTCACGCAGTATCCGAACTGGCCGAGCGACGACGAAACCCGCGCGCGTCTTATCGAGGCTATTCCTTATCTCCCGCAGGTGCGGAACACGAGTATCGCGTGGGGGATTCGTATCATCCTGCGCGACCTCTACGATTGGCACGAGCCGATTACGACGGATAATTGGGAACGGCTCGATGCACGTATTCGCGCGCGGGCGGACGACCGCGCCTGGCATCGCGAGGTCATCAAGAAGGCCGGCATCCACCGGCTTTGCACCGAACTTGCACGTCGCGAAGCCGGTCCCGATGGGAAGGGGCCCGATGACGACATGCTCCAGTATTCGTTGGAGTGGGCCTTTTTCACGCGAAGCCAATGGGGCGAATTCGACACCGCCCTGTATGAACTCGAACGTTGCTGGGGGCGTCAACCGGAAAGCCCGGCGCCTATCGGCGGCGTGCGTCCGCCAACGGAGCGCGTCATCCGGTCGTTGGACGACGTGCATGCGGCCGTGGACTGGTTCGTGGACCACATCCCCGCCGATGAGATTGTGTCGAACGCGACGCATTTCTCGACGGACGTCGATTTCACATGGGTGAACGACGCGGAGATGTCCGAGGCCCTCGCGCGGCGAAAAGAGGCAGGCCCCGCGGAAAGGGACGTCTACGCCTCGTACATCAATGAAGCGTTCCTGACGGCGTTCGATAAGCGATTTGGCGGCACGCTACTCTTCCAGTTCAGCACGGCGGCGGAACCGCTGCCCTTCGAGACCGCGAGCCGGATTTCGCAACGCATGCTGGGCCAACTGGCCGAGATTATCGGGCGTCACCCGCGCATCCGGTTTCAATGCCACGTATCGAGCGCCCACGCCAACCAGACGTTGTGTACCCTGTGCCGCGAACTGCCCAACCTCTCGTTGGCGGGCTACTGGTGGCACAACTTCTTCCCGTCGATCATGCTCCGGATCATGGAAGAACGCCTCGACATGCTGCCCGTGAACAGACAAGTCGGGTTCCTGTCCGATGCGTATTGCATCGAATGGACCTATGCCAAGAGCGTAATGGTCAAGCGTCTGCTGGCGGAGAGCCTTGCGAACAAAGTAGCCCTGGGCATGTTCGACACGGACGCCGCCACTGACATCGCACGCGAGATTCTCTACGTAACGCCGCAGACGTTGTGCGGTATGAAACCAGCCTCTTGCGGATTGTAGATTGCGAATTGTAGATTATTGGTGCTGAAGCCTGAAGGATGAAAAAGGCATTATCTTTGGAGTCTCTTCACGCATTTGCCCGTGCCTATTGGTAGAGGAAGTCCGTTTGAAGGTAGAATGACGCGCAGCAGATGTTCCAAAGCCAAGCCGGAGTTTGAGATGCAGCGTTTTCTTCAACAACGAGTGGATTTGGCAAAATACCTCATATCAGATGTGCCTCTTGCCCATTATGCTGACGTAGCCCTTGTGCTGACTGCAGTCCTCTCAGCGTGTGCTGCGATTCGATGGCCAGGGAACTGTGGAATTGACCGCAGGAGGTTCATTGAGCTCCTAGTCTCGTGCTCTCCAGAACATTTCCATACCTCTTGGGTAAGCGTTCCTGCTTTGATCAATGTTGGCTTGGTCCAGGAAGCCGACACTCCGTACGGACAACCCGGCCAGTCAACCAGAATCTTTCGCGATGAAGATATTGATCTGAGTCTGCAAAAGGCCAAAGATAAGTATGCTGTTAGTGAAAGAAAACTTCGCAAGCGCTGCTATTCTTCGCTAATCTACGATTGGCTGCGCTGTGGATATGCTCATGAGTATGTGCCAAACGAGAACATAACGCATGTACCAGCCAGTCGATACACGGCACGGATCAGCTACATCGGAAGAAGTACCGGAGGAGAGCAGGAGAGGGTGCAACGAATGGTATCGATTCACCTAGAATACCTAATTGACCTTGCTGACTATCACGTCCGGAACATGCCAAATGCTCCCAGCCCGAAACCCACAGAGTGGTGGACCGACAAGCCATGAACTGGTTACCGCGAGGTTTTCCCAGTCCAGCATCGAATGCCCGACCTGTTCGTATTGGGCCATGCCGAAATCTCAAGAAATTCCGTCGGGGGTTTCGCCCCTGAACCCCAAAAGGATCAAAGAATCAAAGGATCTATATCATCATCTCGAACGCGAACGCACTCCAAACACCCGGGGGCTGCCCGATGAGTCACGGAAGAGCCAGTTATCGGGACCGTAGTCGAAGTGGAAGGACCATGCCGACGACGAATCGCGCGCTTCGCCCCAGACCCACATGCCCGTGGTCTTGAACAAAGGGTCCATGTTCTGATCTCCGGCGCCCCGCTGATACAAGGTATGCAGTTCCGGTCGCGTGGGCAGCCGCCATCCGCCACCCGCCACTTTGCATGCGGCCACCCACTGCTCGGCTGCCGCGAAGTCCATATCGCGGTCCGGCCCCACCACCCATTCGAGGCCGGTCTTGGAATCCGCGATCACGCCTTCCGAGGAAAGAGTGCACCGCGTGGTGCCCGTAGCAAGATCCGTGACCAACGATCCGCCGCTCTTGGAAAATGCCTGGGTGATAACCATGGGAGAAGGCAGAATAGCGGTCTCACCTTGCGGTGCGCTATCGAGGATGATCGCCGTCTCGCAGACCCACTTGTCCGACGACGGTTTCAGCACGTACTGGGAGGACGGGAACAGCCCGCTGAGCCGGAACGTACCGTCTGACTTCGTCACCGACTCGAGCTGCTCATAGCCCTTGATGAGCTGCACTTGACTGGCAGTAATCTTCACGCCGGCGACTGGTGCCCCGCTTCCGTCCAGTAACTTCCCCTCGACCGCCGACTGCTTGCCGCCACCGCATGCCGACAGAAACAGCGCAAGCGCCAAAGTCAAGCTCAGCCCGAACATCCTGTTCATAATGATAGTCCTCCCTTACTCTGTTCCTTCTCCCGCAAGACTGCCTTCTCTCAGCGCATGCTCGAAAAGGGTCGATGTCCGGCTCACGCGTCTTGGTGCTTGGTTGTAACGCGGGCATCTTGCCTGCATGTCCAGCAGGCGAGGACGCCTGCGCTACCTGCAAACACCCTTTTCAAACACGCTGTTAGGGATGTAATATACGCGCGTGCAGGGGCATATGCAAAGGCCACGTGAATCCTGCCTTCGTAGTTTGTCAAGGCGTATCTTTTGGCGCATAATGCGTGTAACGCACGGACGACTGGTGCGTAATGGGCTTTTCGCCCAAGAGGATCGAGGATGGATGAGACCTTGCTTCAAGCCATGACGGCCGCGATCGTCGATGAGGTGCATCCCGACACGGTCTTCCTTTTCGGTTCGTACGCTCGTGGCGATGCACACCCTGGGTCCGACTTGGACTTGCTGGTTGTCACGCCTGACTTGGAGGAAGTCCGAAGTGGGCGCAGGCATATAACGGGAAATCTGTATCGCCGCCTCGCGCGCTATCCCATGAACAAGGACATATTGCTTTACACACATTCCGAAGTGGAACGGTGGCGCGCGATTCCCGGCCACGTAATTTCGACCGCCCTGCGGGAAGGCAGACAACTATATGGCCGGTCGTGAACTCGCGGTCGAACTGCTCCAAATGGCAACCAGCGATCTCAAGGCGCTGGAAAATATGCTTGATTCCGAAGTATTCGACGACCGGATCTTCGGCTTTCACGCCCAACAAGCGGTCGAGAAGCTGTTGAAGGCGTGGCTGAATTGCACGGGACGTACGCATCCTTTCACGCATGACCTCGGCGTGCTGCTTCATGCCTTGGAAGAGCAGGGCGCGGATGTAGAAGCATGGTGGAGTCTCGTCGATCTCAATTCATATGCGGTGCGCTTCCGCTATGAGATGCTGCCACTGGGAGAGGAGCCTCTTGAACGTCAGACGCTCCTCGATGATGTTCGAGCTTTGTGCGGATATGTGAAGAAACTCGTTGCGTGCGATTAACCATTGACGGCGACGAACCGGTCATAAACCTAGATTCGGCAGTAGGATCTCTGGGAATTCGTCGAAAGTGTGGACGTAGTGGACTTTGTGGACGGAGTGGACGCAAATGGGACTCACCACCGGCGCGGAAGCCTTGCGCGCGGCGCGTTGGGTGAATCCTATTCTCGTCCACTATGTCCACAAAGTCCACTACGTCCACACTTTCGATGAGCGTCCATGGACTCCAACTGCCGTTTCTAGGATAAATCCCATTCTTTAGGCGATGCTATCCTATGTCAACTACCAAATTTATAGTAATATACATGAATGCAAGCGTATATGCAAGGGCCACGTGAATTCTCGCAACTTTTTCGTTCGCGTCCGTTCAGCATGGATAGACCGGTACAGAGGGTTGCAAGCGCGGTGAGGATGTGTGGTTGACAACTTTGACGCCCTGCGATACAATAAAAACACTGAAAGTCCGCAAATGCCGTTTTGCGGGGATTTCGGCGTATAATGGTATTGTGGGGAAAGGCTTCATGAATAAGAAAGTTTTCACAAGCGGCGAAGCAGCGGAAATCTGTGGCGTGTCGCCCGATACGGTGTCGCGCTGGTTCGATTTGGGCCAGGTCGAAGGGTATCGGTTGGGACCGGTCGGTGATCGTCGCATTCCGTACGACAATCTTCGGAAGTTCATGATCAAGCATGGCATCCCGCTGGATCGGCTTGAAGAAGGGGAACTGCGTATCTTGGTAGTCGACGACGATCCGTTTTATTTGGATATCATCTCGTCGGCGTTAACGCGTAGCCCTGATTACTTGGTTTTGGTCGCATCGACGGGATTCGACGCGGGCGCGCTGGTGGTTCAGCACAACCCGCAGGCACTGATTCTCGATATCCACTTGTCGGATATCGACGGACGAATGGTCTGCAAGCGCGTCAAGGAGCGTCCCGAGACCAAACATTCGCGCATATTGGCGATATCCGGTTATCTCGACGACGACGAAGTACGCCAGTTGGCCGATTATGGTTTCGACGGATATCTGAAGAAACCCTTCGGTATCGCTGAACTCGAAGAACAAGTTCGGCGCTTGTTCGCATTACCAGCGTCCGGCATTGCCCGTCCCAAACCGCAGATCGGAACGTGAATTAGGCCGCACAGTATCCGCGCAGTATCGGGCATCCCGTTGCCTCAAGTAAAAATCTACTCCAAATGAGATTCGTTGCCTCACGCAAAAATCTACTCGAACGTGCTGAGGCTTTCCGGGGATGTAGGGTACAATGAATGTGGCTTGGGCGGAGGATAGGGCAACGCTGGAGAGCGACCCGAGCGCCGACTCAGGGGCCAAGACGAGAGACGGG
>CAIYET010000810.1 GCA_903925285.1 Candidatus Hydrogenedentota bacterium
ATCAGCCGCTCATGAGCCAAAGCGAGTTGATACATGGGGTTGTCGGGCGATAGTTGGATGTGACCCTTTGCGATGGCATGACCTCGTGATTTCTTAGGAGCGAGCTTTACGTCCTTCCGCAGCTTGTAGAGGGTCGGATTGGCAATACCGAGAATCTTGGCGACCTCTTTGTCACTCTTTCCCTCAGCCTTCAATGCCTTGTCACGCTGGTGCATATTCCGTGCGCGGTCACTTCTGTGAATCCGGCGAAGTGCGGCCACGAATTCCGTTCGCGGCCACCTCTCTATATTTTGCGTACCATCGCGGAGTGCGAGCAACGCCGGACACTCCATGCGTGAGGCCCCAACATGACGACACGGTATTACGCACACCTTCAGGCTTACGACAGCGATGTTAATCGGGATCCCAAGTGACGAAACTGGCGTTGGAGTTCCCTGTGCTGACACATGCACATTACATACAAACTCGATTTGTCGCAGCACGTCTGTCATTGGATATGCCCGCTACGGAAAGATGGAAAGAACAGCACGTATCTTCCCAGCAATCCAGGGCGGCGAGTCTTTTCCAAAGCACTTCAGCCGCTCGCGCCAATTCTCGGTACATTCTTGTATGTCTCTCCTCTGGGTATTTACGAATAGCCGCTGCAACGCACTGCACGTGTCGGTGTAAATCGACGTAAGAACGGTGAACGCGAACACAAGTTCTCTTCTGTCTCTATTGTCTATCCCTTCTTCAACCAGTTCTGCAAAATAATGGGGGAGTTCGCTGCGCCTCTCGCCATCGGCCCGATACTGAAGCTCAGCAAACGTATCGACAATGTGGTCTAGCGCGGTCTCGTTGAGTTCAACCAAAACCTTTGTGCGCCATTCTTCCGAGGCAAGAGCTTTCCACATCACTTCCGGGTCAATTGTGCCCATGTATGCGGCTGCTCGAAGCATCCCTGTTATTAGCACAGCATCGGCCTCATTAGCCCCGGCTAAACGGGATACAATATGCGGCAGATTCGCATTCTTTCCTGTTTCCTGAAAAAGATCAGCAAAAAACCGCAGCTCCTCGGCGGCGCTTGGCCTTCGCCTCATCTGTGCCTCGTCACTCTTCTCTGGATCCTTCGAGTTCTCGTCCAAAGCTTCAGGCGCACTTGTGATTTCCTCTCGACAATGTTCCGCAACCTTCAGCACACAGTCTTTAGAAAGCCATTGTTCCACAATCTCTCGTAAGGGATATTGAAACGCAAACACTTCTGTGTTCGGTTCAGGTGTGGGAAGATACGCAACTACACAGCCCAATAAGGCCTTCGTAATAAACTGAGCGACTTCGTCTGGTACGTCGAGCATTGAAGACTCAATCGCAGGTCCCAATTGAGTCGCTAGCGCTGTGCTCCACAGTGATCTTAGGTTCAATGTGACGTATCTTAGGTCGCACGGCTGCGCCCACGGGTGCACAAGTTGCCATAGAAGCTCGGACCGATTCTGAAAGTGCACAACGACATCTTTTCGGATGGAAGCAAGGTAGGCCTCATCGTTGCCGAAGACAGAGGCGGTACGATCCGCAAGCCACCATGCGAAGGCAGACACGGTCTCTGCCGCTCCACCAGGGGGCCGCAGGCATTCAAAGTGTTGGCAGTAGTGTTTTGCAAGAGCACAGCGAATTCGCCATGCCTCTACATGCGGAATGTGAAACTCCTCGTACCTGTTGATCAACAGAATCCAAGCGACCTCTTGCCAAAACTCCGCCCACGCCCCCTTTGGAATGAGACTCGTATGCCGGGTAAACACTTGGCATGCGTGATACCGGGCATAAGGACTTTCAGTTTCATCCGCCCATCGCCATATTCTCGCCCAAGCATCGTGCTCGTCGGGATGCTCTGCCATCCACCGCGCAACTAGCGCTGCAAGTGATAAATCACCCGCTAGGGTCAGGTGCCCGCAGGCCCTGAAGTAGCGTTGGAGAACATCCTCAAGTGTTTGCGCATCATGGAGGCAACCGTCAACAATCGTCCTGACCTTGTCGAGCAGACTTGTTACTGTACACATTGGTTCGTCGATGGAGTCTGTTGAAGTCAGCGAAGGCCTGAGAATAGAGTCCGCAAGCGGGTCCAGACCTTCTTGAAAATCCAACTCCAAGCACTGACGAAAAGCGGCCAGGCGGCAAAGGATGTCATCCTGCAAAGCGTCAAAAGCGCCCATTGCAGCGCGGCGCCACTCGTCAGGTTCCACCGACAGCAATTTGCCGGCGCTTTGATTTAGCACTTTCTTAGACTTCGGCGTAAGTACTCTATCGAGCGCAGAGGACTCTTGGAAGTGTTTAGCAGCCGCTTTTCTCATCTCGGAGTTTTCGCTCAGCAACATGTCTATCATGTCAATCACAAGGCGGCTCGTATCCCCTTCTTTCACAAAAAGCAAGGGGCCTGGCGAACTGGATATTCTCGCCGGATTAGAAACGTTGACAATGGCATCTTGTGCGACCCTGCCGATTTCAGGCCCCGTCGCATCTGAAGCTATCCCGATAGTCTTCAAGAATGCCATCGTTCGGGCATCTATCTCGTGTACGTGAAATAGAGCACGTTTGACGATACTACGCTTAAACGCCCGGTGCTCTTCGGTCCTGTTTTGCCTAGACAATTCTGACAACCTCCTCAACTAACTTAAGGTAGCCATCCTCCGTCAATCCAAACGCTTTCCTGAGAGTCTGCAGACCCCGGTTTACTCGTTCGAGATTCTGGGACGTCGCCACCTCAAGCAAGGCAGTTGAAATCACCATGCGAGCGCTGAATTCCGCGATAATGACTCCAGGGCGATCCATTGCCTTCGTCACACTCGGCAGCAGGTTCTCGATAACCCATTCGGTTAGTATGGATGCTACTTCGTCTGTGTATTCAACATCCTCCCAAATAAACATTAGGAACGTACCAACCGTGCGGCACCAAGCTTGGAAGAGCTGGTTTGCGAGCGTGGTTGGAGGATTCGTCTTTTCAAAGCCAGTGAATAGCCCGGGATCGCGCATGCAGTCATGTACGTATACAGCGACTAACTTTAGAGCACCGCCTGGCATGTTCGGGGCGTAAGCATCGGCCCAATCCTTAAGAACCTCCGGGGGAGGAACAAGGAAGCGATATCGCCAACCGACAAGAGTGATGTAAGCATTGCTGAGTTCTCTAAGTGACAGCGCATCATCCTTTTTCAAGGCCACGAGAAGATGGCTACAATCGAAGGCAATATTCTGATGTCCGGAGCGCTCTGTCTCATTTATGAATACCATCTGAAGGCAGCGGTCATCGACAATCAGCGGCATGCTCCTCTCGCAGGCCAACTCTAGAGATGCCAACGGATAATTGTGGTGTATCCTTTCTCCCGAGGAACTTCCTGTGGCTCGATCGTGCACTTCAAATGAGAACTTCGGATTCCCTTGAATGATATTCCACAATTCATCGTGCCAATCACGGACCCTACCTTGCGCAGCAAATGCCCTAAGCGTACCCTCTACGCGATCGCGGACCTCCTTCTTCACAAACACATCAAAAGTATGAAGTAGCGGCTCGAATATTCCTGCGCTAATCACCGTATAGAGCGTTTCCTCGTCTACAATGATGGCATTGCCTTTTTCTAATGATGCCTTCTCGGGTTCCAAACTTGGAGGATGAATCATCATCTCTTTCAATGATTTGATAGTATCTGCTTGGATCTCACCAGTCTGCTCCAGTATGGGTAAGACATCGGCAAGCCTATAAGTGACTGCTTCGCCATTGTCGGCATATTCGCTGACAAATCGGATTTCTCTCTCGTTTACCGCTTGACCGTCTTGAATGACTCGAATTCGTTGTCTTGTGAGTGCCACGTTAATAGCCTCAGCCGCCCGCAAGCGTGACAGTTGGTGTGGGACCAGACCTTCTCGCTCCTCAGATCGTAGAGTTGAGTAGATGGAAGGTAAGACGATCCGCTCAAAGAGA
>CAIYET010000811.1 GCA_903925285.1 Candidatus Hydrogenedentota bacterium
CCATAATCCGCCGGGTCCGCTCATCCAGGAGCGGCCAAATGGGCCTGAACTTCTGCTCTAGCACCGCGATAGAACTCATGGGCACCTACCATACGACGAATCTTTCGATGTTGCTACCTTTATTAATTACCACCGCCTTACCGGAGTTCGTGAACTTGAACTCCTGGTCGCTCAGAAAGAACCCATGCGTAGCGATGTGCAGCACCCGCGGCGAAACCACCTTCTTCAATTCCGTCTCTCGCGCCGCCGCGCCCAGCCGCAACTCGCACTCCTCCCCCAACAGCCCCGCCACCGCCTGCGCCTCATTCCCCGATCCCGGCAGCCGCTCAAACTTGAACCCCGTGAACGACCGGCTCAACGCCCGGCCCGTAGCAGCCGACGTAAGGAGGCTCTGGCCTGATTCCGCGTTCTGAATTCCGCGTTCCGCATTGGAATGAGCCTCCTCACGCTGGCTACCGAGTCCGAGATCAAAATCAAAATCCGGATTTCCGAACACGACCGACTTTGCAGGTTGGACATTGGGCCGTGTACCTGTGGTGCGCGCCGCGATGCGTGCAATTTCCCGTCCACTGCCCACGTAACTGATGGATTTCTCTTCGATCAAATACCGATTCGTCGCGCCGTCGGGCACCAAGAGCACCTCGAATGGCACCCGGCTCAACTGGCCATCCGGGCAGACGATGAGATGCGGGACGTTCGTGAGATGCCGGGCCAGCGGCGCATAGACCAGCGCACTCAACCTTTGCAGAACTGGATCCAAGCGCTGAGGCGCGATGCGCTTCTCGGCCAGCAATTGATGCCATTGGCGGACGGCCTCATTGATCGGCGCGGCTTCGCCCAGCTCCACGCGTTCCACCACCAGGTTCGTCGAATCCTTGGCAAGCGGAAAAGTGACGTAGGCGGCATAGGAGTGCTTCTGCCAAGTTTCCGAACTCTTTGCCGTGAAATCGGCTCGATAATAATGAACGAAATCCAGCAAAGCGCTGTTCCCAGGCAGATTCCTGGCAACATCAACCAACGTCAAGTTCCGCTCTCGAAGCCTCTGCCCCACCAGCGTGATCCGCTCGGCGATTTTGATCTCAAGCTGGCTCAATTCCTCTTGCAGTTCGTTGCGCCGCCGCTCCCGTGCGTCTGGTTCGAGTTTACTCTCCGGCAACCTCGCAAGTTGGACCCTCAAAGACTCCGCTCGTGTTCGGACTTCCTTTGCCGCGGTTTGTGGATCGGCCTCCAAGGCGGCTTGCACGACCTGTGCCTCTTCCGCCAAACCTTTGTTCATACTCAGATGTTCGGCCCCCACAACTCTTGCCTCGATCACGTTTCTCGCCGAACAACTCCAGCACAACGAGTGAAGAAACCAGGAATCGGTGAACTGGCGCTCTTGGAAGGCTAGAGCCTCTTCGGAGGACCACCAAACGAATTCAACGGCGAAATACCGTCGCCGCGCAGAAAACAATTTTGCATAAAGCGAAAGACTACGTTCCAGCTCCTTCTTGGATTGCCAAAATTCCCCTTCAAATTGGTGGTGCAAGGCCAAATTGGCCAGGCTTGTCATCGTGTGCGGATGCTCTAACCCGCAGGTCTTTTCGAACACTCGCTCTGCTCTCTCGTAATACGCCAGTTCTGCTTTGTGATCTCCGCGCAAGCCGCAGGTGAGGGCTAAATCGCTCAACGCTGACCCTACCTGCATGTGTTCCTTCCCAAACGTCCCTTCCAAAATCGCCAAACTTCGCTCCGAAAGGTCGAATGCCTCATCATATTTCGCCTGCTTCGTCAGCACCTGAGCGATTGTTCCGAGGCTATAGGCTACAGCGGGGTGCTTTCCTCCGAACTGCGATTCAATGATTCCCAAGCGGCGTCGGCTCAAACGGAGCGCAGAATCGTAATCTCCCAGCTCAAGCCGTAGTAAGGCAAGAGTGCCCAAAGCGTTTGCCACCTCTGGATGATCGGGGCCTTTTGTCTTCTCAAGAATCTCAAGACCTCGCTGGGCAAACGCGATGGCTTCCTGAGTGACGTGCATCTCATGGTAGAAGGTCTGCGCCAGATTCACCAAGGTCGTACCGACATAAGGATGTTCTTTTCCCAGCGCACTCTCGCGTATCGCAAGGCTACGCCGCAACAACGCGCGGGCTTCTGCAAAATGGCCCTCGTCGCTGTAAAGACAGGACAAATTGTTCAGAACGGTAGCCACATCCGCGTGGTCGGGACCCAAGACCTTTTCCCGAATACGCAAGCTCCGCTGGTAAAGGGGCAAAGCCCGCGCATATTCACCACACGACCGGAGACAATCGGCCAAATTGCTCAAGAGGGTTGCTACCCGTGGGTCTTTAGCCCCCAAGGCTTTCTCCATGATGAGTAAAGCACGTTCGTATTGCACCAACGCTTTGCCATAGGCGCCTTGGTTCTGCTCCAGGCTCGCC
>CAIYET010000812.1 GCA_903925285.1 Candidatus Hydrogenedentota bacterium
CCTGAACTTCGAATTGCGCGTCTATTGTTCCGAGGTGGATTTGGCCGGCCCGCTTCATAACAATCTCAGCATGGCCATTCTCAAGTCGTTTCGCGATGCCGGCATCGAAATGCCCTTCCCCCAGCATGATATCCACGTTCGCACATTCACGACCCCGCCTCAGGCGGCTGAACCACCGCGAGAGACGGGATGAGGGGGCTGTGGAAGATGGAAGCCAGATTAAGGCATATGTCCGGTGATTGGCATGTGTCCGTTCATCTTGGATTGTCATGTTACTTTACCTTTGGGTGGAAGTCCAATAGTTTATTGAGGACCTCGCTTTGTTGTCCATAGTGTTCTATGATGGCTTCATACTCCTTGACCAATCGCGGAGTACGTTTGATGGCGAAGGCTACTTCGTCAGTGGTCATGTTCTTTCTCCGGCATAGCAGGACCTGCCGGAATGTTCCGATGTAGTTCTGAATGGCTTCGAAAGAATGGTTGGTGTCTCTGGCCACTCGCTCGACGGTGTGCTGCTCGATGAAGAGCTTGTGAATGATGATGTGTTTGTGAGTCAGCGAAGGCCCCATATCGTGGATGGTTCCCCTGCGGGGGAGGAGCTGGTTTCGTTCGATTTCCCATTGGGCGACGTACTTGCCGACGGTGCTGGGAGAGAGTTTGAGCAGAAGGGCGACCTCGGTGTTGGTGAGCACGCCGTCTTGCTGATAGGCCTGGTTAAACAACCGGGCCGCCGCATCGCGCTTGAGGTCGCGGAGCTTTTCTCCGTTGGCGCGCCGCGCGGCCTCATCGGCCAGGACCAAGTCCACGACCACGGGTATGAGCTTGGTGTCGGCGATGGCCTTTCCGTACGCGGGACCGGCGTCCTTGTGCACGGCGACCCAGGTGGTTTGTCCGGGATGAAGATGGCTGGTCTGGGGATAGAAGGCCCGGACCATTTCGGCGACGGTTTGGACGAGTACTCGACGTGTGCGTTCGCCGCCGAGTTGGGGGCATTCCTTTTCGAAGAAGGCACAGAGCGCGCCTTCGAAGCTTTTGTACTGCTGTGGCCCGAAGAGCCGTTGGTTGGCATCGAGGTGTTTGTTCATGTGCACCTCCAGGTGGCGCTTGAGCCGGTCGCGCAATTCGAGTGTTTTTTTTCGTCCTGCGCGAGGTAAAAGGCCTGCCCCACGGCCTGGATGTCCTGCATGCGTTGCGCGAGTTGGGGACGGTGTTGATACTCGGCACACAAGTCCAAGTATAGATGGACGGATACGACCGACATCCCCACCGTAAGCGCGATCTCGAAGGCGTTGAAATTCTTTTCCCGCGACAACCACGCCACGCGTTTGAACTTCTCCAGGTAGCTCTCGACGGACGCGACGCTGTGGCGGATGAGCCGCGCGATTTCGACCGGCTCCTTACCCTCAAGCCACTTTTCCACGGCCAGGGCACGATGGCTCACGCCGGGGCCGATGTCCTGCTGCTGGCCGCGCGTGGGGAGCACGAAGCCACGCTGTTTGAGGTCCTCGATGTCACGGCCGATCGTGCGCGGATTGCACATCAGAATTTCCGACAAATCCTCCTGCGTCAACAGCCCGCCCTGTTCCCGCGCTTCCTCCACGATCCGCACGAGCCGGCGCTGACGCACCTCCGCACTCATGCCGCCCTTGTCCGCAAATCCCCTGAGGTCCTGCTTGTCCTCTGGGCGGAGCAGGGTCAGCGTTACCGAAACCTTGCGGCAGGCCGAAAGCGGCTTGCCTGGGCCCTCATCCCCGCGCACACAACTGTACCGCATCTGTCCGTCGCGCACGGGCGCGAGCTCTGGGTCGGAGAAATACACTTCCTCCACGCTGCTGACCAGCGCCTCCGCCTCCCACTTGGAGAGTCCCGCCCCTACCATCGCCTCGGTGAGCATCCGCGCGCTCTGGCGTTTCATCGCCATCCGCTGGGCTTGTGCATCTCGGCCACTCGTGCTACGCTTATCCATGGTATTGTCTCCCGTCTGTTGGCTACAACGGAATACAATGCCACGGCGGGTCTCCAATGGGGAAACCCGCCAATTTCTACCTCTTGGACATATGCCTGAAACGTAGGATCTTGGACTGTGGCGCCTTCACTGTTGCCGCTATTTCAGCCCGCGTTGAGTTAGGGGGTTGGTGCGGTCTGAGCGGGGGGGCCATCCACCCACAGTTCAATGTGGCGGAAGCCCACCGGCACTCCAACATGCACTGGCGTGGCCACCTGCAAGCCGGCAGAGACGTTGCATGCATTCTTGGGGGCCAGCGCGCTCAGTTGGAACATCTTCCACGCGAGAGGGAGAGCCGGCTCTTGTTTGCTGGGCACGTTGATGGTCCGTTCCTCGATAAGGGCCTTCTCTGCATCGTAGAAGCGCAAAACCAAGGCCACGCTACGATGGGTGGTGTCTTCCGCACGCACTTGGCCGCGGACTAGGACCAGCTTTTCCGGAACGCAGGATTCCAGAGGCGAGAAAAGCCTCCAATGCATGTTCCACTCCAGCCCCGTCACCAGCAACCCCCGTTCAGCGGGATCCTCGATATCCTCCGTGAGTTCCAGATCAGCCTTGTCCTGGGAACTGTTCAGTTCGACCATCCACGGCTTCAACGATTCGGGCTTCTGGACACCTCGAGTAAACTGGAACGGCGGGAGCGGCCTCTTCTGTAGTTCATTCGCGACAGAGTCGAACGACCAGACATAACAGAAGTTGTAGGATGCCTTCAAGACAAACGGGCGCGGATCGGAAGGCGGAACGGGACTGCCGCCGTAGTTTTCTGTCGTAATTATCCAAGTCGTAAATTGGCGGGATGGCTCGACGCCCGGTTGAAGGGCGGGGTAGATATACCGTTCCGCATAGTGTTCCACCGGAAACGAAATAATCTGGGGATAGACAAAAATGTCATCGCCGCTCGCGTGAGCGCCAATGAATCGTTCGGCAGATTTGTAGTCGTTAAAGACGCAGGCCATCACCGGCCCGTAATGCGGAAAATTCCGCTCGTAGAGCGGAATGGTTCCGTAGCCGAAGAATGCCGCAAGAACCACAAATGCGACGCCGGCTGCTATCACATGGAGGTTTCCCATGTTGGGGAGCTGGGCGCCCTCGACCGGGGCTTCGGACGGTTCTGGCCGTCTTTTCATCCAATGTGCGATTTTTCCAATGCCCGCTGCGCAAGCATGGCCGACGGCCTCAGCACACAGCGCGGTACCCGCACCCAACGCCAGCACACAGAAGGGCAGGAGAAAGATGATGTACCGCGGCTCGATCATCAAGTGGAATACAAACATGGCCGCTAAGGGCGTGGCGATTCCTGCAAGGCATAGTAAGGCGCCATAATTGCCGCGCCGGACAGAGACCAGTATTCCCACCAGTGCCACGGCGCAGGCTACCCAGAAGTACTGTTCCCGGAGTCCGGTAAGCATTTCCGTGTAGCGCCAAAACGTGTGGTGCCACTGCGTCTGTTCCGCGCCAGCGAGGAAGCCGGCGATGTCTTGGGGCCATTGGCCATGGAACGCCCGTCCCAGCACACCGTGGAACAGCAAGAAAGTGGGCGAATATCCAATATGAATCAGGGCGAGTCCCACGGCCAGCGCGGCGGACGTCAGCACGCAGTATACCAGCTTGCGCCGCGTGCGCCAAGGCTTGTGAATAAGCACCGCTGCCGCGTAACCACCCAGAACGGCGGCCCAGGCCCCGAACAGAATTAGGGACGACATCTGGCTCATCCCCATGAGGAACGTGACGAGGGTAAGTCCTAGGAGCCTCAGTGCGGTGGCTTTCTGTAGGTTCAGGTAAATCAATGCCGAGGACAGCATGATAAAGAGGAACATTGGGCAGTAGCCGCGCGCGTTCACCGAGTACGATACGTGATAAGGCGCCCAAGCCAAGAAGAACGCAGCGGACAAACCCGCGGCGTGGCTTTGAAAGAGCAATCTACCGACGGGATAGGCTACGAGAATGCTCGCTATGCCGAGGATCAGTACGGGAAGTTGGAACGCCCAGTCGTGATCCCCAAAGAGGGAATACATCGCCCAAGCCAGTACCGACGTGACAATGTGGTTACCGGCCAAATACGGGCCGAACAGAATGGAACGTAATCCCTTGACGATATTATTCGTAAACGTGTACGCTTCGTCCGGCGCCATACAATAGTCCAGGCCCGGCAACCGAAGAACAACGCCTAACGCCACAATACCGGCGAGCGCAACGCTGGTCGAATGCCGCTTGATCCAACCGATTGCCATGTGCGTCTATTCCTTCCTCTGCGAAGCGCGTTCCAAAGCGTCCATGATGTCGCTGGGCACTTGCTGATTCATTTCGCGACTTTGTTTGACTTCACCCCAAGCACCGTCGAAATCCTTAATGGAAGTCAGAAGAGTGATCAGGGCGAACCGCGCCGAAACGTCTCCCGTGTCCAATTCAATCACGGAGCGCAACGCTTCCACGGCG
>CAIYET010000813.1 GCA_903925285.1 Candidatus Hydrogenedentota bacterium
CCCCGAAGGGGAGGAACATGAATAGCCGTGGGTGCAACCCACGGATACAAAACCGACATCCATCGACCCTGGAAGGGTCGCACTATGTCCGTATCATCGTTAATAAAGGTCGACATCGTGCTTCTTGTGCGACCCTTACAGGGTCGATAGTTAGGCATTTGTGTCCGTGGGTTGTACCCACGGCTATTCATGTTCTTCGGGGAAATTCAGTTGAGGCGACAACTTTCCCAAAGAGTGGAAGCTCTCTTATAAAGTATGCTGAATCCGGATGGCCTCCTTTTCTTGCACATTTCTATCGGTAACAAGAGAGCTACACCTTTAAGTTGTGTCTTTCGCTGTCCCTTGGCATCGGACGACGAGTTGTGAAACAACGGGTAGGCATGATAAGAGAGATACGGATGTTCGGCGCGGTTTTCAAGATTCGACGAAGCCAGGGCGTTCGGGTTGCCATGGCGCGAGGGATGTGCGATGACGAAGAAACGTACTGCGATGTGTGGCGTCATTTTCTTGCTGGCCTTCTTGCTTGGTCTGTTGTCGGCGGATGGCGAGGAACCGGAACATGATCTGACGATCCGGGGCATTCAGGACAATTCGTTCTTGATCGAGGAGGCGTACAATCAAGATGAAGGCGTTGTCCAGAACATCCAGAACTTTGTGCATTTTCGTGGCACGACCTGGATGTACACGTTCACGCAGGAATGGCCGCTCTTGAGCCACACGCATCAATTGTCCTACACGATTCCATTTCTTCGAGGAGGCGATTCGGACAACCGCGCGGGCTTGGGCGATATCCTGCTCAACTATCGTTACCAGCTTATCGATAAGAGGTCTTTCGCGATGGCGCCGCGACTGTCTTTGATTTTTCCCACGGGCGACTACAAGAGAGGAACCGGCAGCGACGCCGTGGGGCTGCAAGCGGACATTCCCGCGAGTATCGAGCTTTCCGACCGCTGGGTGACCCATTGGAATGCCGGATTCACCTATATCCCGAACGCCAAGGAATCGCAAGGAGCCAAGGCCGACAGTTGGGGGTACAATCTGGGAGGGAGCGTCATATTCGGCATTACCCGGAATGCGCAAGTGTTCCTGGAAACCGTCTGGAACTCGAATGAAATCGTCCAGCCGGACGGCTCGACCCAGTGGTCCGATGCGTTTTACCTCAGTCCGGGCGCGCGGTTTGCCATCAACTTCAAGTCAGGGTTGCAAATCGTGCCGGGAATCGCCGTGCCCATCGGAATCGGGCCTAGCGCCGGGGATGTCGGCATCTTCGCCTATTTCAGCCTCGAATTCCCTTTCACGAAAGTCGATAAAGGAAAAGAAGGTTAATGATGAAGGATGAAAATAGCACACTGCGGATTCAATTTTCATCTGTCCATTTTATGCCCTGGGATCGCCTGGGAGATAGGAACCCGTGGCTTTTTTGTAGGCGTCGGATGTGCGGTCGCCGGGGATGCCGTCTACTTTGACGAAGACGCTGGGAAGGGTGTTCAGCCATTTCTGGAGATCTTCGACGCGGGCTACGACTGTGGGGTCTGCGGATTTTTTCATCGAGTAGGCGACGGCGAGCGGCTGCGAACCGGGCTGGTCGACAAACGCGATCTGGCCGTGTTCCGCCATGCGGCGGAGCAGCACGGCGGATCCGCATTGTCGCGATATCGCCGTATCGGACCACTTGCCGTCCGCAAGGTATTTGCCGCTCGGGTAATGGGTCGAGAAGCTCCAGAGGTACGGGGAAAGTACGTGCGTATGATAGAGCCTATAGCCCCATCCGTTGTATCGTTCGAGTTGATATAGCGTGCCTGCGAGACTCCAATCCGTGTTCGCATTCAATGCGTGCATGGATAAGGCGTCGTTGGCGCTTTGCTCCCATGTAAACGGCGGGCCGCCGTTTTTCGGACGTCCCGCAGGGACTTGGATTGTACGGCTCGATAGCGGATCGCCGTTGTGCAAGTGCTTCGTGAAATTGAGACTCGATTCCATGTTGTGGATCGCGGCAACAAAGAACCATGGGACGCCGATGGCGACGCTCTCGTAGCGCCGCTTGTTGGACTGCAAGGCGGAAATGGTCGTCTCGATCGCTTGAGCCCATTTTGGAATGATGGCGCATGTGTTGAAAAGGTTTTCATATTCCCGGCGCAACGCCGGGGTGAACGGTACGTTTGACATGAGGGCCTCCTGTTACTGGTTGAAGATGAAGGATGAAGGTAAAGGGTGGTATGGCGGGGTGGACGAGTCTTGGGGCGTCTTGTGTTTGTGTGGTTCGACGCGCGGAGTCTGGGTGTTCATAGAAGTCCCTCTATATATATAGCCCACGGCATTGCACTCGCGTTGGATGTGTTTTGGCGGGGAAGGTATTGTGGGGCAATGGGTTGTGTGGGGTGTGGGTGGCTGCACGAGGGGTGGGAAGAGGGGGAAGGGTGGGAAGAGGGGGAAGGGTGGGAAGGGTGGGAATTGCGAGACGAGGGGTATTTGGTTTACTTGATGAAGCGGTAGTTATATTAAACGTATTATTTGCGCTATGTTCTTTTTTCGTCTGTGCGTGCCCGTATGACCTTAGAAACGGTAGTTGAAACTTTTGGGATTCGTCGAAAGGGTGGATGTCGTGGACACATTGCCTGTTGGGAGAATCTTATTGTCCACCCTTTCGACGAGAGTTTCTAGGTTCATGTACTGCAATTTCCGTAGGCTTCGATTCTCGCTGTCGCACAAATCGTCTTTGTCGAATGGACTGTGGGTTGTTTGGATGGTATACTTGGCGGGAGGTGACTTTCATGCTTTGTCAACGGTGTCATAAGAATCTGGCGACGGTTCGTTATGCGGAGGTCGTGAGCGGACAGGTGAAGGAGCTTCCTCTGTGTCCTGAGTGTCTTGCGAAGCAGCAGGATGGATCGGGCACGGGGTTCGAGTTATCGGGTCCGGTACTGGCGTCTCGCGCGTCTTCGTCTCCGAAAGTGGCGGCGGGGCGTGGTCGGGTTGTACGGATATGTCCGTCGTGCGAGATGCATGTTGCCAAAGTGCTCGATACGGGTCGGGTACAGTGTCCGGCGTGTTACGAAGCGTTTGCGGGAGAAATCGAACCGATGCTGTCGGGTCTGCATGGCAGCATTGGGCATTGTGGCAAATCGCCGCACATGGATGATCTTCGTGTGCGAATGGGCGCGGATTTGCAGGCGAAACGGGTGTTGTTGCGCACGGCGGTCGAAATGGAGCATTACGAGGAGGCGGCGGTGCTACGCGACGCGATTCAACGGATGGAGAAGGAGACTGGCGGCAGTACGCCAGCCTCGATTGCTGTGCTTCGGGATGAAGGCGATGGTTGAGGCGTGGGTGCAGAATCGTGTGCCTTGGTTGGCGGGCGGGGGTCCGGATGGCTCCATCGTCGTCTGGAGTCAGTGCAATCTACTGCGGAATCTCGGCGGGTTCTTTTTTCCGGGGGCCTGTTCGGAAGATGAAATCCATGCCGTGGAGGAGCGGGTTGTAACTGCTTTGGATTCGTTGGGTACTCCGGACGCGGGTCTGTATTATCCGTTGGCGCGGCTGGATCGGATCGAGACGTTGTTTCTGGCGGAGCGACGGCTTATCCCTTTCGAGTTGGCGCATGGGGTGGAGCGTGGGGGTGTCTATCTCGCGCACGATCTGTCGTATGGCATTGCGCTTAATGGCTCGGATCATTTGTGCATGACGTCGTTGGCTTCGGGGTTGGATCTGGCGGGTCCGTGGGATCGTTTGAATGTTTTGGACGACGGGTTGGCGAGTTGCCTTGACTATGCGTTTCACAAGCGGTTGGGCTATCTGACGTCGTCGTTGAGTCACGTGGGGACGGGTTTGAAGGTGAGTGTGTTGCTGCATTTGCCGGGGCTGGTCGCGTCGAATGCGATGGCGGGGCTTGTCCAGGTTGCGCGTCAGCGCCGTCATGCCATCCATGGCCTGAAACCGACGATGGTGTCGGCGTTGTTGCCCGGCCAGGCGTCGTATGTGAGCGAGTCGTTCTTCAGCGATCTGAGCGGGGCGATCTATGGGGATATCAATGAGGCTCAAGGGGATCTCTTTTTGCTGACGAACCTGTCGGCTTTGGGGATGTCCGAGGAGGAAATTCTGTTCCGCATCCGGCATACGGCGTGCGATATCGTGGAACGCGAGCGGCGTGCGCGTCAGGTGCTTTTGAATAAGGAGCGGATTCAGATCGAGGATCGTGTGGCGCGGGCGTTGGGCGTTGCGAATAGTGCGCGCCTGCTGGGCTTCACGGAAAGCGTGAGTGTGTTATCGTCCATTCGGCTTGGGCTCGATGTGGGACTGGCGTCGGGCTATGAATTGGATGGTTTGAATGAATTGTTGTTGACGTTGCAGAGCGCGCATATCAAAGCGCGAATCGGGCGCGATTGCGACGAATGGACGTTGAGTATGGAGCGGGCGGGCTTGTTTCGCGCGCACTTTGCTAGGAGTTAGATCTATGTGGGAGCGATTTACGGAACGTGCGAAGCATGTGGTAAGCGCTGCGCGCGAGGAAGCTGCGCGGTTGGGAAGCGAATATGTGCGGACGGAACATGTCTTGTTGGGACTGTGCCGGGAGCCGGAAGGGATCGCTGCGCGTGCGCTCGAGAATCTGGGTGCGGACCTCGAGGCGATCGCTTTGGAGATCGAGCAGCAGATGCCGCCGGGGGCCAGCGCTGTTTCGAGCGAGGAGATCAGTTTTACGCCGCGCGCGAAGAAGGTGCTCGAATTGGCTGTCGAGGAGGCCCGTCGGTTCAATCATAGCTATATAGGGACGGAGCATATTTTGCTGGGCCTGCTCAAGGAGGGGGAGGGTACTGCCGCGAAGGTTTTGCATGATCTCAAGATTGATCAGAACCGGGTGCAGACGGAAATCGTGCGTCTGTTGGGCGAGCAGGGTCGTGCGGGCGCGCAGACTGGCGCGGCGCGCAAGTCGCAAACGCCGGCGTTGGATGCGTTTGGACGCGATTTGACGGAACTGGCGCGGGAAAGCAAGCTGGATCCGGTGGTTGGACGTGAATCGGAGATCGAGCGTGTGATCCAGATCCTCAGCCGCCGTACGAAGAATAATCCGGTGCTGATCGGTGAGGCGGGTGTGGGCAAGACGGCGATCGTGGAGGGTCTGGCCCAGGCGGTGGTCAATGGCGATGTGCCGGACTTGCTTCTGCGGCGTCGCGTGCTTTCGCTGGACTTGGCGAGCATTGTGGCGGGGACGAAGTACCGGGGCCAATTCGAGGAGCGGCTCAAGGCGATTATGAAGGAGATCCGGCGCGCGGATAACATCATCTTGTTCATCGATGAACTGCACACGATCGTCGGGGCGGGTGCTGCGGAAGGCGCGGTGGACGCTGCGAATATGCTCAAGCCGTCGCTTGCGCGTGGCGAGTTGCAGTGCGTGGGCGCGACTACCATGGATGAGTACCGCAAGTATATCGAGAAGGATGCGGCTCTTGCGCGGCGGTTTCAGACGATCCTTGTCGATCCGCCTACGGTGGACCAGACGATCGAGATTATCCGGGGGTTGCGCGACCGCTATGAGGCTCATCATAAGGTGAAGTATACCGAGGAGGCGGTCGTCGCGGCGGCGCGGTTATCGAATCAGTACATCACGGATCGGTTTTTGCCTGACAAGGCTGTGGATGTGATCGATGAGGCTGGGAGCCGCGCGCGGCTGAAAATCACGACGCGGCCTGCGGAACTTAAGGCGACCGAGTCGGAGATCGAGAGCGTCAGCCTTGAAAAGGAGACGGCGATCCGGCAGCAGGAATATGAACGTGCGGCCCGGTTGCGTGACCGGGAGCGCAATCTCATCGCGAAGCTGGATGAACGTAAGCGTCAATGGGAACAGGAGCGGGATTCGTCCGAGACGGTTGTTTCGGCGGAAGACATTGCGTATATCGTATCGAAGTGGACGGGTATCCCTCTGATGAAGCTGGAGGAGAAGGAGTCGGAACATCTCCTGCGGATGCGCGATGAATTGCACAAGACGGTTGTCGGGCAAGAGGAGGCCATCGACGCGATCACGCGCGCCATTCAGCGCTCGCGTGCGGGTCTCAAGAACGCGCGTCGGCCTGTGGGGTCGTTCATGTTTCTGGGGCCGACGGGTGTTGGCAAGACGTTACTTGCGAAGGCTCTGGCCATATTCCTTTTCGGCAGCGAGGATGCGTTGATTACGGTCGATATGGCTGAGTATATGGAGAAGTTCGCCGTGTCGCGGCTGGCGGGCGCACCGCCTGGGTATGTGGGTTACAACGAAGGCGGGCAGTTGACCGAGCAGGTGCGGCGGCGGCCGTATTCGGTGGTTTTGTTCGACGAGATTGAGAAGGCCCATCCTGACGTGTTCAATGCCCTTTTGCAGTTGATGGAAGATGGATTCATGAACGATGCGACGGGGCGCAAGGTGGATTTTCGCAACACGGTTGTGGTCATGACCAGCAATGCCGGCGCGCGCCGGATCGGGCGCAATACGACGGTGGGCTTTCAGCGCGATTCCGAGAGCGAACAGTATCAGCGGATGAGGGACCGGGTGATGGAGGAGGCCAAGAAGGTTTTCAATCCGGAGTTTATCAATCGGATCGACGAGGTGTTGGTGTTCCATCGGCTGAGCGATGTGGAATTGTTGGCGGTGGTTGACATCCAATCCGCCGAAGTGATACAACGAGTTGCCGGAAAGGGCCTTCAGCTTAGGCTGACGCCCGAAGCCAAGGAATTCATCGTCGAAGTTGGGTGCGATGACGAGTATGGTGCACGGCCGTTGCGGCGAGCTGTGCAGTTGTATCTTGAAGATCCATTGGCCGAGCTTCTGTTGAAGGGAGTTTATCGGCCCGGCGATGTGTTCGAGGCGCGGCGATCCTCGGAGGAAAAAAAGCTTGTGTTCGAGCGGGTTTTGGGAGTTGAAAGCTTCTTGGGTGCAAGCGAACCCTTAGCGGAAGGTGTAGCCACGTGAAAACACGTTCGACCTGCCTCATCTTGTTGGCGCTGGTATTGGCCGCGACGGTCGTTTCGGCACAGGAAATGACGAATCGTAATGTTAAGAGCATCGACGTATCGGGATTGAAGACCGTCAGCGAACAGTTGGTCCGGTCGCATATCGAAATGCAGGTGGGCCAGGATTACAGCCCCAGCATCGTTGCTCGAGACATCCGGCGCCTCTACAGCCTCGGGCATTTCGATACCATTCGCGTGGATGTGACTCCCGGTGCGGACGGTTTGGCGGTTGTCTATGCCGTCGAGGAGAAACGCAACATCGAGTCCATCAAGATCATCGGGAACAATAAGATCCGCGGCAGTAAGATCCGCGGCGTCATCACGTGGAAGGAAGGCGATGCGTTCACGGTCGATGCCTATGATGAACAGCGCAAGGCGATTTTGAAGTTATACGAGACGAAAGGTTTGGCGAATACCACGGTGGACATTGGCGCGGAAGATGTGGGGCAGGCGCGTGTCCGCATCGTGTTTACGGTCACCGAGGGCCGGAAAGCCCGCATCCACTCGGTGACGTTCGAAGGAAATAAGGCGCTGGGCGCGCATCAACTTAAGAAGGGTATGAAGACCAAGCATTCGTTTTGGTTCTTTGGCGGCAAGTACAACGAAGAAAAATTCGAGATGGACCTTAAGGGGCTCGTCGATAAATATGGCAATGTGGGGCGTCTCGAAGCGGCCGTCACGGGCACTAATATCACGTACTTGCCCAGTGGCAAGAAAATGGACATCCATATCTCGGTTGCTGAAGGCCCTCAGTACAAAGTCGACAGTGTCGAACCGGCCAATAACGTTGTGTTCGATGACGACGAAATGATGACCGCAGTGAAAGTTCATGCGGGCGATGTGCATAACAAGGACCAAGTCGCCAAGGATGCCGAGAAAATTGCCAAGGGCTATCTGGACAGCGGTTATATCAACGCGGAGGTCACCGCGCAGGTCACGCTCGACCGTGAGAAGAACGTCACGCACGTCATTCATAACGTCAAGGAAGGGGATCTCAAGTACGTCAAGCAAATCGAGATCTCCGGCAACACGGTCACGAAGGATGAGGTCGTTCGCAGGGAAATGTTGGTCTCGCCGGGCGACCGCGTGGATGGGAACAAACTGACGCTGAGCCGTCAGCAACTCGAGAATACGCATTACTTCGATAATGTGCGCCTGACGTTGCACGACATCGAAGACGACGACCTTTACGCGAACCTGTTGGCCAACGTGGATGAGGCGAAGACGGGTAGTTTCAATTTTGGCATGGGCTACAGTTCGGAGGAAAGCGTGGGCGGTTTCGCCGAATTCCGCCTGAGCAACTTCGATATTGCGAACTGGCCGAGCTTCAGCGGCGGCGGGCAGGTTTTGTCGGCGCGCGTTTACATTGGCACGATCCGCGAGCAGTATAATCTGAGCTTTACGGATTCGGAGGTTTTCGGCTATCCGCTGGGGCTGGGCGCCGATTTATTCGACGAATCCTACCAGTACTCGACGAAGTCGCACTTTACCGAAGAAAGTCTCGGGGGCCAGCTTCGTCTCGTCAAGCGGCTGTCGCCCACCGTGACGTTGCGCACGGCGTTGCGCTACAGCGACGTGAGCTACCATGACATCGCCGCCGAGTACACGCCGGAATGGCGGCGCGAACTCGTCTCGAGCACCACGATGAGCAACAGTTGGTCGATCATGCGTAAGACCCTCGACCACGACCGCGATCCGAGCACCGGCAGCAAACATGAACTCATCGGAACCGTTGCCGGGTTCGGCGCCGACAACAACTTCTTCCGTCTCGAGCACGACTCCTCTTGGTTTTTCCCGATGAGCGATTCCAAGAAGTGGATCCTTTCGTTTCGCATGCGTGAGGGATGGGCCGATGTATACGGTTCGAGCGACCGGTTGCCGATTTCGGAACGGTTCTTCGCTGGGGGCACGGACACGGTGCGCGGCTACGAGAATCGCGATATCGGCCCGAAGATCAAGCGTTATGTAAACTCCGATGACCGCGAAGCCATCGGCGGTTCGTTGCGTCTGGTCGACAACTTGGAGATGAAGTACAAGGTTACGAAGATGCTGCGCTTGTATGCGTTTGCCGACGCGGGCGGCGTATGGGGACAGGCGGGCGATTTCGGCTTTGACAGTATCAAGTTCAGCAGCGGTGTGGGACTGGGCGTCGATATTCCGCGCATCGGTCCAATGCGCGTGGATTGGGGCATTCCCATCAATCCGGATTCCGATCAAAAACGTTCGGGACGCCTCCATCTCATGACCGGCTTCTCTTTCTAGTACTACAATACCAGGATGCGCGATAACACTTGGTTCGTTTTGAGATGAGTATGCCGAGTGCTTTTTGATGGATAGCGATCGGTTTCGAGTGCATGGCCTGACGCCGCGCAAACGGCGTTCCCCGCTGAAGCTGTCCACGATCTGGGGGGACGGCATCGGCAACTTCGTGCCTGACGAAGCGCGCGTGCGCTACCAAGCGGTGCTCTCGCCCGACTTGGAGCCTTTCGAGGATGTACTACTCGAGAAGGCCGGACCGCGCGAGTACATCCATTTCGATCCGGCCCGGACGCGGGCGGCTATCGTCACTTGCGGGGGGTTGTGTCCTGGCCTGAACAATGTGATCCGAAGCGCGTTTTTCGAACTGCACCACAACTATGGCGTCAAGGAAGTATTTGGGATTCCCTACGGCTATATGGGCATGAACCCGGCTTCGGGGTTGGCCCCCGTCCGGTTGACGCGCGAATACGTCGAGACTATCCATGAACGCGGTGGCTCGGTGCTAGGTTCGTCGCGTGGATCGGAGGATCTCGGCGTCATGGTCGATTTTCTTGTTGCGCGGCGTATCAACCTGCTGTTTTGCATCGGCGGCGACGGCACCCAGCATGGCGCGCGGGCCATCGCCGACGAAGCCTTGCGCCGCAGGGCCGATATCGCGGTGGTCGGCGTCCCCAAGACTATCGACAACGACATCTTGTACGTGTCGCGCACCTTCGGTTTCAACACCGCGCTCGAGAAGGCCAAGGAGATCATCGACTGCGCGCATGTCGAGGCCACCGGGGCACCCAACGGCATTGGACTCGTCAAGCTCATGGGGCGTAACGCCGGGTTCATTGCCGCCGGCGCGACGCTCGCCAGCCAGGAGGTCAACTTCACCCTGGTTCCAGAATGCCCCTTTAAGCTCGAAGGCACACAGGGGTTCCTGCCCATGCTGATGAAGCGCATCGGGGAGCGTGGCCACGCCGTCATCGCCGTCGCTGAAGGCGCCGGGCAAGACCTCTTCGCGGATGATGAGTTCGTGTGCGATGCCTCTGGCAACAAGCGCAATCGGGATATCGGTCTTTTCCTGAAGGACGCCATCGCCACATATGCCGCAGCGCTCGAAGTGCCCCTCAATCTCAAGTACTTCGATCCGAGTTATATCATCCGTAGCGTCCCCGCCAATGCGGACGACAGCCTTTTCTGCAACGCCCTCGCGCGGCACGCCGTTCACGCCGCCATGGCCGGGAAGACGGGTGTCCTGATCGGGCTTTGGAACGACCAGTTTGTCCATATCCCCATCGCTACTGCCATCGCAGAGAAAAAGCAGGTCTCTCTGGAAAGCGAACTGTGGCTTGGCGTCATTGAGGCCACTGGCCAGCCGCATTCGTTCAGGTAGTCGGCTGCGCTACACCCCTTGTTGCTCCCGCTATCCTTTAATCACGCCGATGGGGCGGATGCGTGCCACGGGATGTCCGAGGCCGGCTTTGGCGACGACTTCGACGACGGCGTCGATGTTTTTGTAGGCTTCTGGCGCCTCTTCGGCGAGGGTCTTTTTGCTGCGGGCCATGACGACGATCCCGCGCGATGCCAACGCATCGAGCAGGACGTTCGCGTTGCCCTGTTTGAGTGCGGCGCTACGGCTGAGCATGCGCCCGGCCCCATGGCAGCAACTACCGAACGTCTTGTCCATGGCGGCGTCCGTGCCGGCGCAGACGTACGAGCCTGTACCCATGTCGCCGGGGATCAGAACGGGCTGTCCCACCGTGCGGTATGCCGCGGGAACTTCGGTCCGCCAACCCGGAAACGCGCGCGTCGCACCTTTCCGATGGACGCAGAGGCGCTTGCGTTTCCCGGCGACCTCGTGTTCTTCGATTTTCGCGATGTTGTGGCAGACGTCGTAGAGCAGGCGTCCGCCAAGGTCGCGCGGCGAGATGTCGAGCGCGTGCTGGAGCGAGCGCCGCGCCAGTTCCATCATGATCTGACGGTTCGCCCAGGCATAGTTGGCCGCCGCCGCCATTGCCGAGAAGTAGCGGCGGCCCTGTTCGGACTCGACCGGCGCGCAACAGAGTTGCTTGTCCGGCAGCACGATGCCGTAGCGTTCCGAAGCGCGGAGCATGACCTGAATGAAATCGTCGCAGACCTGGTAGCCAAGTCCGCGGCTACCGCTGTGGATCATGAGCGTAACGCCGCCCTCGGCGAGTCCGTACGCCTGCGCGGCGGTTTCGTCGAAGACACGCTCGACGACGCCCAGTTCGACGAAATGGTTGCCCGAACCGAGCGTGCCGAGTTGCTTTGCGCCGCGCGTGATGGCGCGTTCCGATACCGCGTCCGCATCCGCGCCGGACATGCAACCGCCATCCTCGGTCGTTTCGAGATCCGTTGCCGTGCCGAAACCTTGACTGACGGCCCAGCGCGCGCCCGTCTCGAGCACGCGTCTCATGTTCGCAACGCTCAACGCCGGAATGGCGCCCTCGGACCCGATGCCGCACGGGATGTCGCGGTAGAGACAGTTGACTGCCTCGCGCAGACGCGGTTTGAGGTCCGCGTAGCCGAGATTCGTCGTCATGAGCCGCACGCCGCAATTGATATCGTAGCCGACGCCGCCGGGCGATATGACGCCGCCCTCGTTCGGGTCGGTCGCGGCGACGCCGCCGATCGGGAAGCCGTAACCCCAATGCGCATCCGGCATCGCCATCGCGTACCCGACGATTCCCGGCAGGCATGCCACGTTCGCGACTTGATCTGCGGCCTTGTCGCGCACGATCGGCACAAGAAGCGGCTCGCTCGCGATGATCCGGCCAGGGACACGCATCGCGCCCGTCCGTGGAACCTCCCACGTCGTCTCGTCAATCTGTATCAGCTTCTCGGCATTCATGGCCCGTTGCGTGCCTCTCACGTTATAAACAAGGCGAAGGCCTCAGAGATCAGGCTTCAGGATACAGGGTACGAAACAATCCAAAATCAAAAGTCAGATCACGCCGCGTTGCGCGAGGTACGCCAAGACCTTTTCCGTGCTCTCCTCGAGCGTCTCGACCGCCGTATCGACGACCAACTCCGGTTCGAGCGGTTCCTCGTACGGAGCCGAGATGCCCGTGAACTCTTTCACCTCGCCCGCGCGCGCTTTCTTATAGAGCCCTTTCGTGTCGCGCGCTTCGCATACATCGAGTGCGCATTTCACGTAGACCTCGACGAAGTCCGCGCCGGCGATTTTGCGCGCCGCATCGCGGTCGGCCCGGTACGGCGAGATGAACGCAGTCAACGCCATCACGCCCGCTTGGATGAACAAGTTCGCCACCTCGCCGATGCGGCGGATATTCTCCGTGCGATCCGTCGGCGAAAACCCGAGGTTCTTGTTCAGGCCATGCCGGACATTGTCGCCGTCCAGCACATACGACCGGCAGCCGCGCTCGAACAACTTGCTTTCGACCGCAAGCGCGAGCGTCGATTTGCCCGAACCGGAAAGCCCCGTGAACCACACGACCACGGCCTTGTGGCCGTTCAACCGTTCGCGGTCCGCCCGCGTAACGTCTCCATGATGCCAAGTGATATGCGTACTCTTGATGTCTTCGGCCATGCTACGTCTCCTCGTTGTTTTACGAAAAGGCAAGTATACCAGCAGGTGGCCCGAATTGACAGGTTTCGACTGTAGGCTGTAGGAAATACACTTTGCACGTTCAGCTTACAGCCTCCAGTTTCATCGGCTTGTCATACGGTTTGCAAGATGCAAGTTCTTTTTCCCGACAAACCGGTCGATGGGTTCCTTGAATCCGGGGATTTGCCGGAGCTATAATTCCTGCAACGCTCGAGGCGCGCATCAGTGGGGTTCCTTTTGCACGCAGGCGCGTGTGCGTTGGATATGGACAGCGGTTCGGGCGTGTGGTTCCGCGTGTGGTGCGCGGCTCAACCCGATAGCAATAGAAGGAGAAAGACGTTATGACGGCACTTGTTGTAGGTATCAGGAATACGGGTAGCAACCGGACGTGTAGAATCGCTCTACTGTGCGTCCTCGCGCTCGCGGCGTGCATGATTGCAAGTACGGCGAGCGCGAGCGAAGCGGACCTTAAGGTTCCGGACCTGTCCACGGTAAATTTCGTGGGGATCAATGGCCACAACCTGCTCCTGTTCGGATTGATCATCTGCGTGGGCGGGTCCTTGTTCGGCGCGTTTCAATTTACGCGGATCCGTAGACTGCCGGTGCACAAATCCATGCTCGAAGTCTCGGAACTCATCTACGAAACCTGCAAGACCTACCTGATCACCCAGGGCAAATTCATTGCTCTACTCTGGGCGTTCCTGGCGGTCATCATTGTCATCTACTTCGGTGTGCTGCTGCACTTCAGCATAGTCAAGGTAGCGACCATCGTCGGATTCAGCGTCATCGGCATTCTCGGCAGCTACGGCGTGGCATGGTTCGGCATACGGATCAACACCCTGGCCAATTCGAGGACCGCCTTTGCAAGCCTGGGCGGCAAGCCGTTCCCCACCCTGGCGATTCCCATGCAATCCGGCATGAGCATCGGCATGCTGCTCATTTCCGTCGAACTCGTCATTATGCTCGGCATCCTGCTTTTCGTGCCGGGTGATTGGGCAGGCCCGTGCTTCATTGGTTTTGCCCTCGGCGAATCATTGGGCGCCGCAGTACTGCGTATCGCCGGCGGCATCTTCACCAAGATCGCCGACATCGGTTCGGATCTCATGAAGATCGTCTTCAAAATCAAGGAAGACGATATCCGCAATCCGGGCGTGATCGCGGACTGCACCGGCGACAACGCGGGCGACTCGGTTGGCCCGACGGCGGACGGATTCGAGACCTACGGTGTGACGGGCGTGGCCCTCATCACCTTCATCCTTCTCGCGGTACCGGTAGCGATGCATCAAGTCCAATTGCTCGTGTGGATCTTCGTCATGCGCGTCGGCATGATTGTAACCAGCGCCCTCTCCTATTGGGTGAACGCCGCCTATGCCAAAGCCAAATTCGGCAATTCCGCGAAGTTCAACTTCGAGACACCGCTGACTACCCTGGTGTGGCTCACTTCCTTCATGTCCATCGCGATGACCTTCGTGCTCTCCTACGTGCTCATCGGCGCGTTGGGTGACGGCACCCTGTGGTGGAAACTGTCCACGATTATCAGTTGCGGCACGATTGCCGGCGCCCTGATCCCCGAACTCGTCAAGGTGTTTACCTCGACGAACTCGGCGCACGTCAAAGAGATCGTGTCCGCCTCCCGTGAAGGCGGCGCAAGCCTCAACATCATCGGCGGCCTCGTCGCCGGTAACTTCAGCGCCTACTGGATGGGCATGGCCATCATCCTGCTCATGGCCATTGCGTGGGCCGTCAGCACCACCGGCGTCGGCCTCATCATGGTGGCCCCGGCCATCTTCGCTTTCGGACTCGTTGCCTTCGGCTTCCTCGGCATGGGCCCCGTGACCATCGCAGTCGACTCGTACGGCCCCGTCACCGACAACGCCCAGTCCGTATATGAACTGTCCGCTATCGAAACCCTGCCGAACATCTCCAAGGAAATCGAGAAGGAGTTCAAGTTCAAACCGAATTTCGATAAAGCCAAGGACTATCTCGAAGAGAACGACGGCGCAGGCAATACGTTCAAAGCCACGGCCAAGCCCGTGCTCATCGGCACGGCGGTTGTGGGCGCGACCACGCTGATCTTCTCGATCATCCAGGTGCTCACCAAGCGGTTCGGCGCGGCCGACGTAACCGCAGGCCTGTCGATCTTGAACCCGGTGTTTCTGCTCGGGCTTATCACGGGCGGCGCGGTAATCTTCTGGTTCTCCGGCGCGGCAATTCAGGCCGTGGCCACGGGCGCCTACAAAGCTGTCGAGTTCATCAAACGCAACATCAAACTCGAAGGCGGCGGCGAGCGCGCTTCCGTGGCAGACTCGAAGAAAGTCGTCGAGATTTGCACGCAATACGCACAGAAAGGTATGCTCAATATCTTCCTGGGAATCTTCTTCTCGACACTGGCCTTCGCCTGTGTGAACCACTACTTCTTCATCGGCTACCTGATCTCGATCGCGATATTCGGTCTGTACCAGGCCATCTTCATGGCAAACGCCGGCGGCGCCTGGGACAACGCCAAGAAAATCGTCGAAACGGATCTCAAAATGAAGGGTACCGAACTCCATGACGCCTGCGTCGTGGGCGACACCGTCGGCGACCCCTTCAAGGACACTTCGTCCGTGGCCATGAACCCGGTCATCAAGTTCACGACCCTGTTCGGACTCTTGGCGGTCGAACTGGCCATCGAGCTTCCCCAAGCCGTAAGCTTGGGCGCGGCCGTCCTGTTCTTCGCGGCCTCGCTCGTATTCGTGTGGCGCTCCTTCTACACGATGCGGATCCCGCCACACCTGAAGGAAGATTAACAAGAACGCTGTGAGGCTTACCTAGCCTGATATAATCCGGGGCTCCGCGCCATGCGGAGCCCCGGCTGTTTTGAACGCGATAGCGGCATCACGTTTTGGATCGGGCAAGAGCGCGTTTGAACCTTCGAAAACCATCTCGGAACCGCCGTGTCCAAGTCGAGATTTCAGAACGCGAGCTTGACAATTACCGTCCCTGTCCACATTATAGCTCCATAGGGTGTGTTGTTTTTGTTCCGGCTCTCACGGCTTCTTAGCGCGCATTGCAGACGCTCAATGAGAATGGCGGCAACGAGAGATGTATACTTTGGATCGCGTATCGATACTGTCGATTGCGGCAGTTTGCCTACTGGCGCAAGCCGCCTATGGACAGGTGGCTCCCGAGGGGGATTTTATCACCCTCGAAAACGAGTGC
>CAIYET010000814.1 GCA_903925285.1 Candidatus Hydrogenedentota bacterium
CTTATTCCTCAGCCCTTGCCTGCGATCTCTTGGTGACATCCAAACGTGTGCGCCGGTGTCGACCGGTATCGACACCGTCCCGCCCACTGTCGAATATATCCTGGTGGTCGACAGCACGGCAAGCATGAACGGCAAGACTTCGGGAGGCAAGACCCGTTGGGACGAACTCCGCGCAAAGCTGATTGCCTCCGTCTCCGCAATTCCGACAGGAAGCGGATCGATTTCACGAGCCCTTCAATGGAAGGATGTCTCGCAGCAAATCTCAACGTTAGACGGCGATAGAACGACTGCGATCTCCGCGCACTTCTGCCGACTCGTTGCGTTTTGTTTACCGGAGCAAGATTCTCTCGGCGGAGGTGCCGTCAACTTTCTTATCGAACGACAAGGCACCTGTGGAACCATGATTTCGGTGCTCAAAGCCAGCCTCGATTATTCAGAGGAACTCGGAAACAAGGTAATAGTTGAACCGGCGCTGGAGGTCTTGAAAGCCAGTGCCTGGCGTGGTCCAGGCTTTGCGGGAGAGGATGCCCTTGCCCCCGAGGAGACAGCCCATCTGATGGAATTCTTCTCGGGCACGCGACTCCGGATCCCGATGCGGGAAACAGCACATGAAAGGTAGAACACCGTTTGATCACTGCTGGGGATCTTGTGCTGTTCGCAAGAACATGCGACCGCGTGGCAGCGTGAACGCCCGATCACTGTTGCGATACTCCGCACAGATCGTTCCTCAAATGCCTGGGTGCCCGACCAAGAAAAGTGAACTCGGCAGTTCGCCTCGATCCAACGAGTCAGCCTTGCCGAACCGCGGAAAAGGAGGGCATGAGTAGTATGAGTGACCCAAAGGAAGACCTCCGTGGGCGCCTTGAGCAAGTTGAGAAGGAGCTTCAACGCATTAGGAAGCTCTACGACCAGACCATCAGGTACAAGTTGGAAGACCCCGAGACTTCGCTTATGCACGCACGCAAGGCTGCGGAGGCAGTCTGTCGCCAACTCTTTACGAAGGGAGTCAGCAAGAATCCAGGCAATCTCACCCTGGAGGGATTTATTGAAAAGCTAAACGTGGCTGGGGTGCTCCCCAAACGCATCGTGCTCCCTTTGCGTACCATCCAAGGCTACGGGAATTTCGCGGCGCATGAGCAGGACGAAGATGGCCAAACCGTTATGACTCCTGATTACATTCAGCCCTGCCTGCAAGCCCTTGCGGTAGTAGTTGACTGGTACTTTACTGAAGCCGCCAAAGGAGTCTCTTTTCCGCCCTCTTCGGAGGCAATCCAGGAGACAGCCAGCAAGGACCGAGCCTCAGCCGTGCCGCAGGAATTGCGCGCACAAGCCAACGCAGACGGCAATCGAGCATCTTGTGCATGTACCTCAGAGAGCAGAGATCTTACAGGTCCATGTAATATTTCCGTTGCAGGATTTGCTAAAGCAAGGGGTCTGACGCCGGCGCATATAATTCGTCTGGCCCGCGATGTCCTCAAAGTCGAGTTTCGCACGCCTTCCGCGCTTCTCACCGCTGCTCAAGCGAAGGTTTTGCAAGAGCATCTTGAGATTGCAGAACGGTCGCAGCCAGATCAGGTCAGCGCATCCACAAAGACATTTGATCTCGGTGATGGCATCAGGCTGGACCTTGCGCTCATTTCGGCGGGGACATTCTCGATGGGGAGCCCGCCCGATGAAGAGGGGCACAACGACGACGAAGTTGAGCACGAGGTTCACATTGCCCGTCCTTTGTATGTATTGCGCCATCCTGTAACCCAGGAGCAATACCACAAAATAATCAATTCAAACCCCAGCTACTTCAAAGGTCCACCACTGCCGGTTGAGATGGTGTCCTGGTTCGACTGTGTTTCATTTTGTGAAGCGCTGGGCACACAGTTCCGAGTGATTGCGAGGCTTCCGACTGAAGCGGAGTGGGAATACGTATGCCGCGCAGGAACGAGTACTGCCTTTAGCTGTGGCTCGACGATCACGACGGAAAAGGCAAACTTCGATGGTAAATTCGCCTACGGTGGCGCCCCTCTGGGGCAAACCAGATGGTCCACTACGGCTGTTGGAACCTTTGCTCCAAACGAGTGGGGTCTCTTTGACATGCACGGGAATGTTTGGGAATGGTGTTCAGATTGGTATGGAGAATACACTGCATGCAAGGCAAAGGATCCTCGGGGACCGGCATCTGGGGAAATTCGTATTCTGCGAGGGGGTTCCTGGTTTCATGGCCCCGCTGACGCGAGATCTGCACAGCGAGATGCGCTTGACCCCGGCCGCCGACACTCCCTTTACGGATTCCGCATCGTGATCGAAGTATGACAGGCGAGACTTGCAAAGCCCCTGCACCCTCGTGACTTTTGCATGAACATTATACGATTGACACTGGCTGACATCCCATCGGTACTAGAGGTTCAGCAGGATGCTTATCGGCCAGAACTATTGGAAATAGCGGAAACTTTCGAGAAGAAGATTCGGCTATTTCCTTTTGGTTGCCTTGGCTGTTGGCATGAGGGAGAGTTGGCAGCCTACGTTTTCTCGCACCCATGGCGCGCTGATGAAATCCTTCCGTTGGATTTCGACCTCAAGCAGGTGCCCGGTGAAGCAACCTGTCTATACATCCACGACCTTGCGGTTCTTCAGAGGTTCCGTGGGCGCGGAATTGCCGACCGACTGCTTGAGAACCTGTTCAGTCTGGCAGATTCCCTTGGGTATCGTGATTATACGCTTGTGGCCGTGCAGGACTCAGAGCCATTTTGGGCAAAGTATGGATTCCAGATCAAGACACGATTGACTTACGGAGCCAGCACGCCGGCGAGCAAGATGACCTTAACGCGGCACCATTGAAATGAGCGCCATTGTCCGCCGTGCCACAGGGGATGATGTGGAACGTATTTATGCACTGGGAACTGCTGACCGGGTCTTTGAGGTGAGCCCCGCAATACACTTCTATGAGAAGAGCGAATTGGAGGAATGGGTGGGTTCTCCAGGCGAAAACGTCCTTTTGGTCGCGGAGGAATCGGGCGAAACTGTTGGGTTTCTCTATGCGAAGGTCATGTCGCACCATTGGGCAATGCTAGATACTTTCTATGTCGCCCCGGCTTGGCGTGGCCGCGGTATCGCCAAACAGATGCTTTCTTTTCTCTCTGAAGCCCTTCGCCAGAGGGGGCTTGAGTACATTTCTACGCTGTGCGACTCAAGTGACGCGGAGTTACTCAGGCACTTGCCGCGACAGGGTTTTACACCAAGAAAAACCTATGTCTGGCATGAGATGTTTCTCCATCATGTTAGGCAGCAGTCAGCACCAACCGCGAAATAACCAAGCGAATGGTTGCCACCGAAATCGCCGCCACGCCCGCCGCCCGACTCCCGTCGGCGCTATGATCACAAAACTCCGTTGGATTTCCGTTTTACGCGGCTTTGTTGAATAGACGGCAAATGGTTTCTGGGAAAGTCTGCACGTGGATGAGTTGACGGATTTTGGTGGGGACTTTTTCCGGAGAGTTTGAGGCCTCTTGTAATTCTTTTCGAACGGTATCGACTGGGATTTGGGCGAAGCGTTCTTCCAAAGTAGATTGACCATCGAGCAGGACTTTGAGGTAGTTGGGGTTTTCCAGATTTCGGAC
>CAIYET010000815.1 GCA_903925285.1 Candidatus Hydrogenedentota bacterium
ATCTAAATGGGGAATTCAGAATTCTGGAGTCAGAATTCAGAATGTCACATTCTGACTCCTGACTCCTGACTCCTGACTCCTGACTCCTGACTCCTGACTCCTGACTCCTAACTCCTAACGTTTCAAAACCTCGCGTGCGATAATCAGCCGTTGGATCTCCGACGTGCCGCCGCCGATGGTGCCCATTCGCGCATCCCGAAGCATTCGCTCGACCTCGTACTCGCGCATATAGCCATATCCGCCCAGGATCTGTATGGCCTCCGAGCACGCACGCACGGACGCCTCGGATGCGAACAGCTTGGCATGCGACGCCTCGGCCGAGCAGCGGACGCCTTCATCGCACAACGCGCATGCCTTGTACGTGAGCAACTGCGCCGCCTCGATGTCCATGCTCATATTGGCCAGTTTCTCCAAGATCATTTCGAACAGGGCGATCGGCTGGCCAAACTGACGCCGTTCCTTCGAGTAGGCAACGGCGCGGTCGAACGCGGCCCGGGCGGCGCCCACTGCCATCGAGCCGCCGACCGTCCGCTCGACATCGAGTCCGCCCAATATGATACTCAAGGCTTTATTCTCGCCGCGCACGAGATTCTCGACCGGCACGCGGCAATCCTGGAAAAAGATCGGCGCCGTGGGCGAACCGCGCATCCCCATCTTGTGAAACGCCTCGCCAATCGAGAACCCCGGAAAACCACGCTCGACGATGAGTTGGCTAAGACCCTTTGGCCCCAACGCCCGGTCCGTGCGAACATAGACCAGAAACGTGTCGGCGACCGGCGCATTCGTGATGAACGTCTTGCTGCCGTTCACGATGTACTCATCGCCGCGCCGTTCCGCGAACGTCTCGATCGCGAGAACATCCGAACCCACGTCCGGCTCAGTCATCGCGATAGCCCCCAGCTTTTTCCCGGAAGCCAAATCAGGCAGGTATCGTTTCTTCTGCTCGTCCGACCCGTTGCACAACAAATTGTGCGCGCACAAAACCGAGTGGGCCAAATACGACAACGATGTCGAAGCGCACGCATAAGCCACCTCTTCCATGGCAATGCAAAACGTGAGCACGCTTTGCCCCACGCCGCCGTACTGCTCCGGTATGAGGAGTCCCAAGAGGCCCAGTTCGCCCATTTTCTCGAAGGTCTCGACGGGGAAACGGGAGTTCTCGTCGATTTCGGCGGCAATAGGCGCGATCTCGTTCCGCGCGAACTTGCGGACCATCTGTTGAATATCCAACTGCTCGTCGGTCAGATGAAAATCCATCGTAGCCCTCCTCAAAAGCCCGTTGAAGAAGCGATTCGCCGACCCCGTCCAACATCCCGGAACCGAATCGCTACTCTATCACGAGCTTGGAGCCGCTTCAACCCAGAAACGGCAGTTGAAGCCACGAGTCGGAACGAGAGCAGGACGGAGTAAGCGCTTTTCACGCGTGGGCGGAATTCCATTTCCGTCCACATCGTCCATTTCGTCCACTCTTTCGACGAATTTTCAGAGATCCAACTGCCAAATTTAGGTTCAAGAACAAGCCAAACCCACCATCACTAACAGGGCTGTCAAGTGATGCCATAAACAGGGTATAATGACGGCATGACGGCAGGGGACTGGTAACTATGGAAAACGTACTCTACTACGGCGACAATCTGGACGTTCTCGGGCGATACGTGAAAGACGAGTCGGTTGACCTCATCTACCTCGACCCGCCCTTCAACAGCAACCAGAACTATAACGTCCTCTTCAAGGAACAGGACGGGGCGCGCGCCGCGTCGCAGATTCGAGCCTTCAAAGACACCTGGACATGGGGACAGGAGGACGAGGGCGTCTACGCCGACCTCGTGACCGCCGGCGGGAAGGTCGCGGACGTCATGCAGGCATTCCGCACGTTCCTCGGTCCCTGTGACATGCTCGCCTATCTTGTGATGATGGCCCCGCGCCTTCAGGAAATGCGGCGCGTATTGAAACCGACGGCGAGCATTTATCTGCACTGCGACCCCGTGGCGAGTCACTACTTGAAGATGCTCATGGACGCCGTCTTTGCGCCGCAAAACTTCAGAAGCGAAATCATCTGGCGACGGACAAACTCTCACAACAGTATCTCAAAGCAGTACGGTCCGATTCATGACGTGATCCTGTTCTACACGAAGACGGAGGATTTCAAGTTTCATCCCGGTACGAGGCCTTACACGAAGGCATACATAGAAGACCGCTTCAAGTTCCGCGACTCGCGCGGCCGATATCAGTTGAATTACCTCACGGGGCCGGGCATTAGACGTGGTGAGAGCGGTGCTGAATGGAGAGGTTTTGACCCGACCGGCGCCGGGCGACATTGGGCAATTCCAGCATCCCTGCGCCGTTACCTTCAACAGTCTGGTGACGGAATGAAAACGATTCAAATGCTGGAGGAGTTGCTCACGCAAGAATTGATCGTCTTCCCGAAGAAGAAGGCCGGGCAACCGATGTACAAGCAGTACGTTGGATCTGGCGTTGTGTACCAGGACATATGGGCTTACCAACCGAACACCAAGGGAGTTCTTTTTGAGAGGGATGAGTGTATTGACCAGGATGTGAAGTATTTGGAGAGCGAGAAAGAGAAGCTTGGCTATGAGACACAGAAGCCGGTCGGCCTACTGGAACGGATACTGATTACGTCTTCAGACGAGGGTGACATGATCCTTGATCCGTTTTGCGGCTGCGGGACAACCGTTGCGGCGGCGCAGACGTTGAATCGACAGTGGATCGGGATAGACATCACACACCTTGCCATAACCTTGATGAAAGAACGCCTCAACGACGCCTTCGGCGATTCGGTTCAGTTCAAAGTGCTGGGCGAGCCGGTGAGTGTGCCGGATGCGGCGGCGCTGGCTGCGTCGGACCCGTATCAATTTCAGTGGTGGGCATTGGGCCTCGTGGGCGCGCGTCCGGTCGAGGGGAAGAAGGGCGCCGACAAGGGCATTGACGGAAAGATCGTCTTTCAGGGCGACGGGGCCGGGAAGTTCGAAAACGTCATCCTGTCGGTGAAGGCCGGGCACCTCATGGCCAATCACGTCCGCGATTTGCGAGGTGTCGTCGAGCGCGAAAAGGCCGCGATAGGCGTTCTGCTCTCCATGGAAGACCCAACAGGTCCCATGAAGACCGAAGCCGCCACTGCGGGATTCTACGAGTCGCAGATGTGGGGCCGCAGATACCCGAAGATTCAACTCCTAACCGTGGCAGACCTTCTCGCCGGAAAGCAGATAGACATGCCACCAATTAGACAGGTCGGCGCAACCTTCAAGAAAGCCCCGAAAGCGACCGGACCGACGAGCGAGACGGCAGATCTCCCCTTGGATCAAGCCTGAGCCGGAGGTCCGCGAGGAGACGGAATATGCAGTTTGAGATCATGTCCGTAGACTTGCTGGGCGGCTATGTGGTGAACTCGGTGCGAGCCGGTGACACGGGGACCGTGAGTGTTGCTGGCTTCGTCTCCTCGGAAGACGGTGATGAACTCATCACGAAGCTTGAGGGGCTGCCCGACCACATCCTGTCCAAGCTTCCTCTTCCGTCCCCCGTTTCACGATCCGCAGTGGACACGCTGCTGGCCATCATTCGCAAGGATATGACAGCAACGGTGTACCTCAACGAAGTCCCCATCGTTCAAGAGATGCGTTTCAAACGCCCCTTTCGAAAGGGAGACCTGATCCGCGAGAGTTGCATCGTAGACATGGGCAGAGTCGAGTTCTCGGGTGTGCATGTTCCGCCTGACGCGGGCGTTGTGTTCGTTTTCTCGGTTGGCTGGCGAAAGGGACTTTTCTACGATCTATCACCACTTCACGACGAAGAGGGCAAACTCCGACAATACGACCTTGAGGAGCAGATTGGGAGTCTGTACGCCTACCTGACGTTCCAGGAGCGGTTCAAGATAGACGAAAACACATGGCGAGTTCTTCTCGATCAGAAGTGGTTTCCCTTCGCTTATCTCGACGACAAATTGTTGCGCAAGATGATTTCCTATGCCAAGGAGGGCTGGAACATAGATGACCTCCTCCCCGAAATATCGGCAGACGTGCAACGCCTACTCAAAGATGGCCCCCTGAACGTCGCAAACAATCCGATCCTTGAAGGCCATGCGGAGTTTCTTGCCGCTGCAGTCGAGCGATACCAAGCCGGTGATTACATTAGCTGCGCCTCAAATCTCTACCCTCGAATTGAGGGCCTGCTCCGGTCCTTCTCCAGAACGACTGGAAACACATCGAACCTGAAGCCCGAGACACTCATCAAAGTTGCGGTGGAGTACCACCAAAGCACAAGGCTCACAGCATCCCTGCTCCTCCCGGCGAAATTCAAGGACTACGTTGACACGATTTACTTCGCAAACTTTGATCCTGGCTCCGCGCCCGATGTCAGTCGGCACTCCGTCGCACACGGCGAAGCGCGTCCCGACGACTTCTCACTCAAGACAAGCACAATCGCCTTCCTGATTATCTATCAACTCTCGCTCTTCTTCTCGGACGGCAGGACCAGATGAATTGGCGAAAACCGCTTTGACCAACTCTGGCGTCGTTGGCGTTCAATAATCGCACGTGATAGGGGGTGTCGCGGGCAATGCATCAATCGGGAAGAGGGTTCTGCTAATAATATCTTTAATGACATCATATCGCGATTATGTCAATTGAGTCACCCTCGTTTCGTAAACGGGACACCTTTCACCCTCCCCAAACGGCCTCCAGAAACTCGAAATCCGCGTCTTGCCTCCGTGATCACGCCAATTCTCGGCTTCTGAATCGGGAGTGATTGCCAACCGCGAGCGCTGTCTGCTTAAACCACACCGATTCTGGTCTCGTGCAGTCGTCCATCCGCTCTATAACCCATCGCGCCGCGCCAACTTCCATCCGTACAGCGCTCATTCTGGAGTGCAATGCCGTGGGCTATATTATAGAGGGACAGCTCAATATCGTGTTTCAAGACGGCCAGCGCCCGGAATGCAAAGCATGAATCTGAGCCACAAGGTACGAGGCGCACGCAATGCCGATGGGCCAACCGCCGACGCATTGACAATTCTCACGATGTTCGATTATACTTCACATGGGAAGATGTTTGGACGAGGCGGATGAAATCTTGCTGCAATAAATCGGACGGCGATGGCGCTTCTTTCGCTTGCGTCATGCGCGAGCACTGCACCGCTGTTTCCAGGTGGTGGGTGTCCATGTGCAATCGCACGGACAATCAGGACTATTCCTCGCGAAGAGTGCTCATCGCGGACGATGAACTGATGGTCGCGCGTGCACTCGAAACCCTTATCAAAATGTTGTTCAAGTCCGAGGTGATCGCCGTACACGATGGTGACGCCGTGTTGGACGCGTGCGCGCGTGAAGCACCGGACCTCCTAATCTTGGATATGGTCATGCCCGGTCTGAGCGGGCTGGATCTTGTATCGACCGTTCATGAGCGCTGGCCGTACGTCGACATCGTCGTTGTTACCGCATACATTGATGATTTCCCCTACGTCAAGGTCATCCAGGCCGGCGCGAAGGATTTTCTCGCGAAACCGTATCGACATAGCGAACTGGAAGCGAAACTGCTGCGCATCTTCCGAGAACGCGATCTGCGCGACGCCGAAATCGTCGCGGAAAGCAAATATCGCAGCCTCTTCGAGAAAAACACGGACGGCATGGCCATCCTTAACGAATCGAGCCGCGTCGTTACCTCGGTCAATGCGGCCTTCTGCCGTATCATGGGAGTGCCTTCGTCCGTATTCATCGGGAGATCCATTCTCGAGTTCGTGGACCCGTCGGAACAGGAACGGTTCGATATGGGATTAATTCTTTGTTCGAGGAATGGGCAAGGCACCTTGAGCGACATCGTGTTGCTGGGCAAGGACGGCGACAAGGTCTACATGGACATGAGCCTGACGTTCATCGACGTCATGCGCGAGCACATCGTCTGCCTGACGTTCAAAGACACGACCGAGCGCCGCAACCTCGAGCAGCGTCTCGTCGAGGTGGCGCAGGTGGATGCGCTGACCGGCCTGTTCAACCGGCGCGCGTTCAACACCGAACTGGACATGGCCATTGCGCACGCCCGAAGCGGGATTAGCGCTCTCACGATGATTTCCATCGATATCGACAATTTCAAAAAATGCAACGATAGCGAGGGCCATCAGGCGGGCGACCGCGTGCTCAAGACGCTCGGCAGTCTCATCCGCAAGAACATCCGCGCGAGTATCGATAGTGGGTTCCGGTGCGGGGGCGACGAATTCGCCATCATCTTGGAGGGCGCGAAGACGGAAGTTGCCATCCAGATCGCCGAACGATTGCGTACCGAATACCAGGAAAACGTGACTTACGGCACCTCGCTCAGCGTCGGCATCGCCGAGTTTTGTCACGGGATGAGCGGCAAGGAATTCGTGCGTAGCGCGGACGACGCCATGTATCGCGCCAAGGCTCTCGGCAAGAACAATCTGTTTGTGGCGGAGCGGTGCGACAAACCGGAATCGCCATGCGAGATATCTTCGCAGCCGTAACCCCCGTCTTTTTCGTGGCCGCGGCGGCCTACTTCATACGCAAACGCCTGCACCTCGATGTCAAGACCCTCTCGTCGCTCAATATCTACATGCTCATCCCAGCGCTGGTGTTTTCGGGCATCTCGCGAAAACCCATCGAATGGGCGCTGTTTGGCCGCATCGCCGGCGCTTCGATTTTGGTCCTGATCGCCATGACCGTGCTGCTCACGGCGCTCGCGCGGGTCATGCGCATCGAAGAGTGCGAGCGCGGCGCGTTCCTGATGACCATGTTCCCCAACCTCGGCAACTTTGGATTGCCCGTTTGCTTGTTCGCGTTCGGCGAGGAAGGGCTTGCTTTCGCAATCGTGACGATGGTCATCGGCAGCTTCCTGCAAAACAGCATCGGCATCTACTTCGCGCAACGCGCCCACCACGGCGTCGGCGAAGCCCTGCGCCGCGTGTTCCGGTTTCCAATGATGTACGCCTTTGTCCTCGCCCTCGTGTTTCAGAAAACCGGCTGGCGATTCCCCGAAGCCGTCGACCGCGCCGTCTCGCTCACCGCCGACGCCGCGATCCCGATCCAACTCATCATCCTCGGCGCGCAACTCGCCGCTACACGTCTCGATACCGGCGTCAACGTGTTCGCGGCCACCGCCGTGCGCCTCGTCGCCGGACCGATCACCGCCGCACTGTTCGCCGTCCTCGTTGGCATGGAAGGCATCGCCGCCAGAGCCTTCATCGTGCAAATGAGCGGTCCCGTCGCTATCGGCATGGCGGCCTACGGTGTCCAATTCGACGTAGCGCCCCGGTTTCTCGCCAGCGTCGTCTCGTGGACTTTCCTCTTCAGTTTCTTCACCGTCTCCGCCGTCCTGTACATCGTCCAGCATCTGCCGCTATAGCGATGCTTGCTTATGTCAACTGCCCAATTTTGGGGATCGGCGGCCTGTTCTTCTTTGCCGCGATCAAGGCGTTGAGGACGGACACGCGCATCTTGGCGCCGGCGGATTTGCCCGAGTAGGCGTCGAACACTTTGAGGTCGACGCGTTCTTTCCCGTACCGGTGAAAATAGTAGACCCAGACCGGAAAATGGTATGGACGGATTTCCGTTACCGCCTGCACGACCGGTTTGTCGATTTGGCCTCGTTGGCTCATGATATAGCGCAACAGGCCATTGCGCGCCAGTTTGCCCGCGTCCGTTTCATCGATTATGGGAGGAAACGAGTCCTCGCCGAGTTCGCGAGACGCCAGTTCATCGACACAATCGAATAGCGAGAATGTCCCGGAGATGCCTTCGATCGAGGTCCAGACGTGTTGGTCGCCTTTGCCGGAGGCCGTATGCAGGCAGATGGCATAGGCGGGCATCCAGATTCGTTCGACGAATGGCGGAATCCGCGTGGACGGTGTCCCTGCCGCGGCCACGCGTATGGACGGGGCCAGCAATCCAAAAACGTTTCGGATGCGGGGGCGCGCGAAATGCTTGGCCGCCCCTTCCCCCTCGATGCGCGCCGGCAAATGGTACGCGGTCAATCGCGCCTCTTGTTGCGCGCCAAGAGGAGGCGTCCGTAGCCGATCGCGGCGAAACCGATCAACAGCAAGACGCCGGCGCAGACGATGTTAATAACGGCGGCACTGACATCGGTCTTCGCGGCCCAATACGTGCCGGCCGCCACCGGCAATCCCACTGCCACGATAAAAAGGCCCAGCGCAACGTAGGTCTCGCCGTCGCGCTTCTCCATTCGGATGTTTACGTTTTTATCCGAATCGGATGTCTTTATTTCGTTCATGACAACAGATCCTATCTAAAGTAGAAGTAAACTAGCACGTGAGGTGTCATCGAGATCACGGTCCACAGCCGCAGATCGCTCCAGACCGACTTGTAGGGCCGTCCGCGATTCACGTAGTTTTTGTTGAGAAACAAACCGACCCAAATCATCGTGCAGACAAACAGTCCCACCGCACAGATGCTCGCATAGGGCTGGTAGAATTTTCCCAGGAAACTGTTGATCGGAAGGAAGAATGGGGCAAGAATGGGATAGAACACCGTCTTACAGAAACTTTCGATCATGGCTTCCATTACTGTGCGATCCTTTCCTTCAAGGCGTCTTGCGCATCCTCGTCGGTCACGACGGAACTCCATACCAAGCCGCGGAGTTTCTCTTCGGATTCAGGCTTGGTCAGCAAGCTGACCACGACGGTTACGATCAGTGCGAACACGAACGACCACCACGCCACGAAGAGGAACGGCTCTTGGGCGAAGAACAGTCCCGGCGTGTGGTACAGGACGAACGCGCACACCAGACCCGACACCAAGCCCCAAAAACCGCCATGACCCGTCGCGCGGGGCCACATGATGCCGAGGGCCAGGATCGCCAGCAGCGGGCCTTGGAACATCGACAGAATTGTCTGCATGAAGACGTAAATTTGTTCGCGATTGCCGATGGGTTCGGCCAGCAGGGCCGTCGAAATGATCAGGATAGCCGTGATGTACCGGCCCCAACGAAGGGCAGATTGCTCGTGGAGCGGACCTTTGCCGGACCACTTGCGGATTTGGCCGATAATGTCCGTGATGAAAATGGTCGTGGTCGAGTTTAGCGAAGCGGAGATATGCGACATCATTGCCGCGAACAACGCCGCGAACATCAGGCCGCGCAGGCCTGCCGGCATGAACAGGCGGATCATTTCGGGCACCGCGCGGTCGGCGTTGGCGCTGCCCAATGTCGGTATCAGCACAATTGCGCACAGACCTGGCAGCGCGACCATCAGGGGAATCGAGAATTTGAGAAGTCCGCCGAAGAGCATGCCTGCTTTGGCGTCCCATTCGGAACGGGCGCCGAGTGTGCGCTGGACGATGACTTGGTTTCCGCTCATGTAGGCGACCGCCATGACGAGTCCGAGTCCGAATACGATGCCGGTCCACGGGAACGGTCCGGTCGTGTCGTGGGGCAGCAACATCTTGAAATGATTCTGGTAGGCCGGCCCCATGGCCAGGATTTTTTCATGCAGGGAGGTCCAGCCGCCTACCTTGTACAGGCTCAACGCGAGCAGTCCGAACCCGCCGACATACATGACGATCAACTGGACCACATCGGTGAACACCACCGCTGTAAGACCGCCGCCGAAGGTGTAAATGCCCGTGATAATTGCCGTAATCCATAGCGTCATATAGGTGTTCCATCCCAGGATGGTATGCATCAGTTTGTCGGCGGACAGCCACTGCATGATGGCCAGCATGAAGAACAGCACCACGGCCCAGATGAGGCCGTTGACGAACTGCACGCCCGCGTTGTAGCGGCGGCCCAGAAACTCGGGGATCGTGAACACGCCTGAACGCCAGAAATACGGCACAAACACGAATGCGGCAATCACCATTGCGGGCATCGAACCCAACCAGTCGAAATTGGCCGCCGAAACGCCGTGGGTGTATGCCGCGCCCGCGACCGCGACGAAATCCGTCGCACCGATGTCGCTGGTCACGATCGAGAACCCGATCGCCCAGAATGGCAACGCCTTGCCCGCGATGAAGAAATCCTCGGCGCTGCCCACGAACCGGGTGCAATAGAGGCCCAGCATCAGCGAGCCGATCATGTACACGACGACGATCACCATATCGATTGGATGCAGCCCGATATATGATTCCATAGATAACTCCCTAAATCTTATACTGTCACGTTCGCACTGCGTTTCACGGGAATCAAGTATGCCACGATTCGCGCCGCCACGCAACGCTGCGGCGTTCACAAAAAAGAGAGGCGTCCTCGCTTCGAGAACGCCTCCCTGAAAGACCCATTTGGGTACGGCCTAACGCTTGGAGAACTGGAACCGCTTGCGGGCGCCGGGGCGTCCGTACTTCTTGCGTTCGACTTCGCGTGCATCGCGCGTCAACAGTCCTGCGCGACGCAACGGCACCCGGTGTTCCTCGTTCAGCTTCGTCAGCGCCCGCGCGATACCGAGGCGCAACGCGCCTGCCTGGCCCGCCAATCCGCCGCCTTCGCAGATGGCGCGTACATCGTACTTGCCGTCGTTTCCGGTGACTTCGAGTGGCTGCTTGGCCATCATCACGAGAACCTCGCGCGCCATATAGGCTTCGACGGTCTGCCCGTTGACCATGATTTTGCCCGTACCTGGCTTGAGTCGCACGCGCGCGCTTGCCGCTTTTCGGCGTCCGATGGCGATCGTTTCACCCGTTGTGTCTATCACGATTCGTTTACTCCTGCGGTTTCTTACTCAACACATAGGGTTGAGGCGTTTGCGCTTCCTGATGATGATCCGGTCCTGCGTACACGCGTACATGCTTTGCCAGTTTCCGGCCCAGCCGGTTGTGGGGCAGCATGCCCTGTACCGCGACCAGCATCGCCCGTGTCGGGTGCTTGGCCAGCATCTCTCTATACGTCGCTTCCGAAAGACCGCCAAAATACCCCGAATGGGTGTAGTATTTTTTTTGGTCCATCTTCTTGCCCGTCACCACCGCCTTCTCGGCGTTGATGATAATCACGTGATCGCCACAGTCCATATGGGGCGTGAAATTGGGCTTATGTTTGCCGCGAATCAACCGCGCGGCTTCCACGGCGACCCGGCCCAACACTTGACCTTCGGCGTCGATCAAATGCCACTTCTTTACCAATTCCCCTTCTTTGGGGACAAGCGTCTTCACCGTATGCTCCTCCGGATTTTCTGTCGCGCGATACTTTATGCGCGTTCGTTTCACAGGCACGAAGAAGGAGAATACCAAACGTACGCACCAAAGTCAAACTGTCGGCTGGTGGGCGGATTCAGTCGGCGGAAAAATTGATCTGGCGGGGGGGATCTGGCAGTATTCTCCGCCAACCATGGGAGTGTATAGCATGATCAAAAGTAATGGCAGGGCGACAACCAGCAGTCTTCTGATGAATTGGGTAGAAGAGATGGCGGCGTTGTGTCTGCCGGACGATATCGTCTGGATCGACGGCAGCATCGAGCAGCGGGACGAACTGCGTAAGGAGGCCTGCCGAACGGGTGAGATTGTCGAACTGAACCAGGAAAAGTTGCCGGGTTGCTATTATCATCGGACGCATCCGCTGGACGTTGCCCGCGCGGAGGACAAGACGTTTATCTGCTGCCGCAAACAGTCGGACGCCGGGGCGACGAACAATTGGAAAGCGCCGGAGGAGGCGTATGCGGAGGCTGCGAATTATTTTCGCGCGTCGATGCGGGGCCGGACGATGTACGTGGTACCGTTTTCGATGGGTCCGGTCGGGTCGCCGTTCAGCAAGACGGGCGTCGAGTTGACCGACAGCATCTACGTTGTGTTGAACATGCTGATCATGTGTCATGTAGGCCAGGAGGTGCTCGACACGTTGGGCAACAGCAACGATTTCACGCGTTGCCTGCACAGCCGGGCGACGCTGGATCCGGAGAAGCGGCTGATCATGCATTTCCCGGAAGACAATGCGATCTGGAGCGTAAACTCCGGTTATGGCGGCAACGTGCTTCTGGGGAAAAAGTGCCTTGCGTTGCGTCTTGCGAGTTGGATGGCGCATCAGGAAGGCTGGCTGGCCGAGCATATGCTCATTTTGGGCGTCGAGGAACCGGATGGCCACGTGGAATATGTCGCGGCGGCGTTTCCTAGCGCGTGCGGCAAGACGAATCTGGCCATGCTTATCCCTGCGGAAGGACTGAAGAGCAAGGGGTATCGGATTTGGACCGTTGGCGACGACATTGCCTGGATCCGCCCCGACACGGATGGGCGGCTTTGGGCGGTGAACCCGGAGACTGGTTTCTTCGGCGTGGCGCCGGGCACGAATTCGGCATCGAATCGCAATGCCATGCTTACGGCCACGAAGGAGACCATTTTCACGAACGTGGTGCTGGCCAAGGATGGAACGGTCTGGTGGGAAGACGGCGATGGCGATCCGCCCCTCGAGGCTACCGACTGGCTGGGACGCGAATGGCATCCCGGCAAGATGGACGATAAGGGCAACGTGATTCTCGGCGCACAACCCAATTCGCGGTTTACGGCGCCCGTAAGCCAATGCCCGTCCATATCGTTCCGGCGCGAACATCATCACGGCGTGCCGATCTCGGCGTTCATATTCGGCGGTCGTCGCAATTCGCTGGCGCCGCTGGTGTATGAGGCGATGTCGTGGAACCATGGCGTGTTCGTCGGCGCGAGTATGGCGTCCGAGCGCACATCGGCTCAATACGGCAAACAAGGCGAGGTCCGCCGGGATCCCTTCGCGATGCTGCCCTTCTGTGGTTACAACATGGCCGACTATTTCAAGCACTGGATCAACATGGGACGGGTTGTCAAGAATCCGCCGCGTGTTTTTCATGTCAATTGGTTTCGGCGGGACAAAGACAACAACTTTCTGTGGCCGGGTTACGGCGAAAATTTGCGCGTGCTCGAGTGGATTCTCCAGCGGTCGCGCGGGGAAGGCAGGGCCGACAAGACGCCCATTGGATATGTTCCCGCGAACACCGCGCTTGACATGACCGGACTGCACCTCCCGAAGGGGACGATGAAGGAACTGCTGAACGTGGACCCGGATGCATGGTTGCGCGAAGCGGACGATGTCGAGACGTTCTTCGACACCCTCGGGCCGCGTCTGCCATGGGAACTGCGGAACGAACTCGAGGCGCTCCGCCACCGTTGCGGGGAATCAAAGAATCGGTAGGCACGGGTGAACGCGAAGGCCCGAAAGAAAATACTTGAAACGAGGTAGGGTGTGTGGAGTATAGTACTAAGAGAAGCGGTGTGTGTGCCGCTACGCGGTTCTTGGAAATGACTGCCGCGAGGCTTGCCGTAAGGAGATCGCCATGAAGCATCATCGGTTGGTGACGCGTACGCCGCGTGTGGCCGTAACAGGAGGTATCGATACTGGCGTGCTGACGGGTTCCACGTCGCTGGAGGTGAAGATCGACTTCATTGTTACGATGGTTGACCGTGGGATCACCTACGTATTCCAGAAAAGCTCCGTCTTCTAATCGTTCGGACACAATGCTGGAGGCATACAGATGAAACATATACGTACGGTAACCCAAATTCCCGCGACGGCAGTGACGACAACAGGCGGTTTGCCGTTGTTGATCAAGTTGAATGGTGTGGTTGCCATCGTCGACGATTTATTGCTGGCTCAGCGCCAGACTCCCTGGAAGGTGCACTTCGGCGATACGACGACGACGACGACGCCGACCATACCGACCTTCTGATCGCTTAAGGAGGCCAAGCCGCAACGTAATAGTCGCGAGTATGGATTTTTTCGTTGGCAACGTCTAACGCTTCGTGCGCAGGTGTAGCTGGCGAGCTTTTTATATCCGGCTCTGCCCGACTGCTGCGAGCGCGATACGGAGATTGTCGCAGTCGGCGTAACGTAGTTCGGGCTTCTTGTCCACCATGCGCATAATGATGTCTCCCAGTTGCGGGGGGCATTTTTTGTTGACGCGCGACGGATGGTCCGGAGTCACCCGCAAGTGGCACTGGTACAACTGTTGGAGGCTGTCCACGGGGAATGGCACACGTTCGGCGAACATCAGATAGAACGTGATACCCAGCGAGTAGATGTCGCTTTGTGCGGTGGCCTTGGCGCCGGGTCTCGATGGCAGCGGTATCAACTCCGGGGCGACGTACATCGGCGTAACCTGCTCGTGCAAGCCCGAATCGAACAAGTTCAGCAAGTAGCTGTTGCCGGAGAGGGAGTAATCCACGAGCTTGGCGATGCCTTTGCGGGTGAACAGGATGTTCGATGGTTTCAGGTCGTGATGCGTGAAACCGTGCTCATGCACGTACTGCAAGCCATTGCAGATCTGGGCGGCAATCACGAGACGTTCCTGGAGGTTCCAAGCGCGATTGTCGAGATACCATTTGAGATCGGGCCCGTCGATGTATTCGAGCACGAGACACTCGCCTTCATCGCCTTGTAGGAACTCGTAAATCTGAGCGACATTGGGATGTACGAACGCACGAAACTTCGACACGCTTCTTGTGAAATCGCGCAGATGAAGACGGTTGCGGAAAAACGCCGGGTAAAACAGTTTCAAGGCGGCTACGGTCTTGGTCTCGACATCAATGCCGCGATACACCTGCCCGGTCCCGCCCTTTCCCAAGAGCCGGTCGAGTTGGTAATGATACAATGTCGATCTGTCGGGAGGTCTGTATTCCTGCGTCATCGAATACCGCCTCGCGCCGCTGTCCGCTACGGCGCCAGATTCAATTCCACTTGCGGAGCGTCCGCCCACAATCCATCCAAATCGTAAAACTCGCGCGCTTCCTTGCGGAAGATATGGACGATCGCATCTCCATAGTCGATCACGAGCCAACCGCCCTTGAACCCGCCTTCCGAGCGTAGCGGCGCTACCCCCGTCTCTTTCATGCCCTCGCGGACGCCATTGAAGATGGCGCGCAACTGCGGTTCGCTCGTCGCGCTGCACAAGACAAACGCATCCGCGATCACGGTCAACCCGCGGACGTCGTATGCCCGGATATCGATCGCCTTGCGCTCGGCGGCCAATTCGCCAATCCTAAGCGTTTTGATTAGAAATTCCGGTGGCGTTTCCGCCTGTTTTTTTCGTACGAGTCGTGCCAAAATGCCGCTCCTAACCTTTACTTAGCTCGCGGGTCAAAATTTCGTTGACCAGCTTTGGATTTGCCTTGCCCTGGGTTGCTTTCATAACTTGGCCCACCAGGAATCCCATCGCCTGTTTCTTGCCGGCCCGGAAATCCGCCACGGGACCCGCATTGGCCTCGATCGCATCGCGTACGGCGGTCTCGATGGCGCCCGAGTCGCTTATCTGCACAAGCCCCTTTTCTTCGACCAGCTTCTTCGGCGCTTTGCCCGTCTCGAACATCGCGGGCAGGAGTTCCTTGGCGATCTTCCCGCTGATTGTTCCGTGCTCGATCAGGGCGATCATCGCGGCCAGATCGGACGCCGAAACCTTGCACGCCGCAAGGTCGCTCTTGCTGTCCGCCAACAGCGCCTGCAAGTCGCCCATGATCCAATTCGCAGCCTGCTTCGCGGGCGCACCCGCGCCAACCGTTGTCTCGAAGTAATCCGCCATCGCCTTGGTCGACGTCAACACGGTCGCGTCGTACGCGTTCAAGCCGTACTGCGCCTTGAAGCGCGCATGGCGTGCCTGCGGCAGTTCCGGCATCGACGCCCGAATCCGCTCGACGAACGCCGCGTCCAACGCAATCGGCACCAAATCCGGTTCGGGGAAATAGCGGTAGTCGTGCGCCGATTCCTTGGAGCGCTGCGACACGGTGATTGCGCGAGCCGCGTCCCAGCCACGCGTTTCTTGAAGGACCGTTCCGCCGCTTTCGAGGATCTCGCGTTGCCGCGCCACCTCGAATTCGATGGCCTTTTGCGTGCCGCTGAACGACGCCACGTTCTTGACCTCGGTCTTAACGCCGAACTTGAGTTCGCCGACGGGTCGGATGCTGATATTGGCCTCGGCCCGCAACGAACCTTCTTCCATGTTACAGTCGCTGACTTCAAGGTATTGCAGGATTTGCTTGAGCGCGGCGAGATACGCGTACGCTTCCTGGGCGCTACGGATATCGGGTTCGGAAACGATTTCGAGCAGCGGCACGCCGCTCCGGTTGAAATCGACGCCGCTCTGCGCCGGACCGTTGCCCTCGCCGGCGATCGTGTGTACGTTGCGCGCCGTGTCTTCCTCGATATGTACGCGCGTGATGCCGACCGTTTTGTTGACGCCGTCCACCTCGATTTGGATCGAACCGCCGTGACACAGCGGCAGATCGTATTGGCTGACCTGATAGTTCTTTGCGAGGTCGGGGTAGAAGTAATTCTTGCGGTCCATCTTGGACCACTTCGAGACGGTGCTGTCGAGCGCCAGTCCCACCGCGACGGCCGACTCGACCACGGCCCGGTTCATCACCGGCAACACGCCCGGCATGCCCAGGCAAATCGGGCACACATTGGTGTTGGACGGTGCGTCGAAATGCGTGCTACACCCGCAGAACACCTTCGATTTCGTGTTCAACTCGACATGGACTTCGAGACCGATTACGACTTCATATGGCATCATTCAAAACCCTGATTTCGAGGTTGTAGGCAGGATTGAGGATTTGAGATTTGAGATTTGAGATTTGAGATCTGAGATCTGAGATTTGCATTCATCCCTGCAACCATCATTCGACATCCAAAATGCGCGGCACGAGGAAATATTCGCCATCCGTTTTTGGCGCGTTTTTTAGCGCCTGCTCGCGTTCGAGCGATGCGCCCAGCACATCGTCGCGAAAAACGTTCGTCATTGGCATCGCGTGCATCGTCGGCTCGACACTGGATGTGTCCAATTCGTTGAGCTTATCCATGTACGCCAGGATGTCGTTCATCTGCTCGAGCAAGCGATCCTTCGTCGCCTCGTCCGGCGACAGTTGCGCCAGCGCGGCCACGTGCTCCACGTCGTCCCGCGTAATTTTGGGCATTCTTACTCCATCCTCCCCTACCGTTTTACAATGCGGATCGTAGCACATACGCCAGGGACATTCCAACGATTCGCGAAAAACCAGGTCACGCGTCGGACCCGTCCCTCGCGCCCCCAATCATCCTGTCCTTCTCGATCACTTCTCGACTGGCACGACGGGTGCTTCGTCTTTCGACTGGCGTTTATGCTCTTCGCGAACCGCAAGCGCTCGGTTCCGATGCATGTTGCCTGGCTTTCGGGATACCCTGTTGCCGTCAAAGAAGTTGAAACCACAGTTCTTGTCTCCTTCCTTGCCGTCGCTCCAAACAAACCAACCGAAGCCGGTCCAGAATGCGGGGAAAATGATATTACGACCCGTGTTGTCCTTCTTGTAAAGCGCGAAAAGTTCGTCTTGCGAAGGCATCCGCCAACCATCACCGCCGACCGTGCGGGAGTTCACCCACTGTTCGGCCTGTTCAAAAGTCATATCCGTATCTGGACCGGCCAGCCAATCCAAGCCAGTCACCATGTCGTGAATGACCTTCCCGGGATAAATCACAAACTGCGGCGTCGGCGACACGACATACTCCGGCGTGCCGGGATCGGCATCTTGAGGACCAGATTCGTAGACTTTCGGGGGGATTTTGGAACTGTCGGACGGCACACTTGGAGGTTGTTCGCGCCCTTTTCGATCCGTTGCGGTCGGCGTCGGCGAAACGCCAGCCGCGGTTTGAATCTGTCCCCACAGAACAAATAAGGCCAGCACAACAGAGAACACAAAGACCCTGTTTGACGCCTGTTTCATGATGCTTACCTCCAGTGTTCACCTATGTTTCCGTGGCCCCAAGGTCATTCTTGGAACATTACGCACGGTACATGTCGCCGTGACATCTTATCTCTTTGAAGCTTGGCCGTCAAGACCACGAACTGACTCTGCGGCGGTCCGACCCTATCGAAAAAGCGCCCTCGACGACTATCGCCGGGCAAGGCTTGACGCTTCAGGTTGGAGCCTGGAGGATTGCAGATAGAAGGCTGAAGAAAAAGCGACCGGACACCTCGCGTTTCTTATTTCTTCGTCTTCGCCATGGCCAGCAGCGATGGGGGCGTCTCGCCGTAAGGCTCTGCATCGATTGCACAACTTGCCGTGCAGACAGTTTTGATTTCTTGCGGCGTCATGCCGGCAGCTTTCGCTTCCGAGACGACTTCGTGCAGGCGGCCAACGATCCGGCGCCGAGAATTTTCCCTGCATTTTGCCTCGACACCCTTGTTGATGTAGACCCCCATCCCTCTACGGGTAAAGACGACCCCCATGACTTCAAGGTCGCGATAGGATTTTCCCACCGTGTTCGGGTTCAGTTTCAGCCTCTCCGAGAGTTCACGCACGGAGGGAAGTTGGTCGCCTGCCTTCAAACGACCCGAAGCAACAGCGAACTCTACTGTATTCTCGATCTGAACATACGCCGCAACACTACTGTGGATGTTGATGTTCTCTAACATGAAAGGTTTCCTTTTCGATTGTCACGCAATTAAACATATAGGCGATGATATCCTATTTCGCAAAAGAACTTCCACCGCCGCAGAAAGGCCCATGTCCGTGCAGCCAAGGCTATGTCGATCCTCCGTTCGCCAGGATGTCCGCAATTGCGCGGTATGCCACAAAGCTGCCGCGCTCCTGCTTGATGGAGACAAAATCCAAGTGCGGAAGGTTCGGATGAGCCAAAAACGAGTAGGCCTGTTCATAAGCAACACCGGTGTTATTTTTAATGGTTTGAGCATAAATTACCGTGAAAAATCTCATCCAATCTGCTATATATGTGACTGTATAAAATGTAGTCAATAGTTTCCGACAAAAAGGACTTGCAAATTTTATTAGTTTGGAGTACACTTGATGTCAGTGGAGTCCTTAATAAATACCGAAGTGTGGTAAATGCTTCTGGTGAGAAATATGCAGGGTATAAGACGGCAAGCGGGAACGAGAGTAAAGAGCGGTATCCGTCTGAGCGACGCCAATGAAGTAAATTCTCGGCTGTGAGTTTGTTTCAGTGCTGTTGGGAGTAGTTTACAATCATGCGCTCTTGCGCAAGGTGTTGCGTTTTTTGTCGTGTATATGCGGTGTATCCGCAGGCATAGGGCATAGTTTTAACAAGAATGTGTTTTGGACAAGATTGGGGAGGTATTGTATCATGAGTGAAAAAGACGGAAGAACAGCGGCTTCGCGCAAGGCTCTTGTATTTGCCATCGTCGTTATGGTCGCCGTTGGCTGGTGCGGGCTTTCCGCGCAAGCTGCGGTTTCAATTGTTACCCAAGGTAACAGCGGCGCCTCAGGTCCTGCGTTTAATCTCACGGTACCGACGGGCCAGACTGCAAACGGCGTCGTTGTCATTGTCCACAGTGCTTCCGCCTTGAACTTGGCGACGGAGAACGTCAATGTGACCGTGGGCGGTGATGCGGCGCCCGCCATTCTTGGTGGGGCCATTTTGCACAATGGCACGGCTAATGATGTGCAGCTTCAAACTTTCTATCGCCCAGGGAGTTGGGGAAGCACGACAGCCCCCACGGCAATACCGGTGAACTGGTCGTGGGTCGGCACGACGTGGGGCGCTGAAAGGGTCAATAATGGGACCTTCTCGAGCGCCGCTAACTGGACTCTTGGGACAGGTTGGGCGATCGCCGGGGGCGTGGCGACCAAGACCGTTGCCAATACGAACACCATGACACAAACGGCGGCCAATCAGGCAGTCCCCCTTGTCGTTGGGGAAACGTACGCTGTTACCTATACAGTCGGTGGAACGACGGCAGGAACCGGATTTCGAGTCAGTCTCGGCACTGCGAACGGAACTACGCGGGCTGGCGCCGGTACGTGGACGGAGAGCATCACGTGCGCCGGGAACACCACCATTAGCTTCACGCCCCAAAATACTGCGACAAGAGGCTCGATCGACAATGTCAGTATTGTCGTCGCAGCAGATTACGTCGTAGGGGCGTATGCCCTAAAGGGAATCAGCAGTGCGGACTGGCCGTTCCAGAGCGTCAAGTTTCGCAGCGACCCCGTAAACGCTAATCCGCGCTCGGTGGTGATGCCTTCCATGAGCACAGCCATCAACGGTTCAATTGTCCTATGGGCCTATACAAGCGACGACGCAACCAATGCAACGCCGTCAATGGTTCCCGCCTTGGGTGTCGGGCCCGCCGATGGGTGGGCGCTCAGCGACACCAATGGGGGTAATCCCATGAGGGCGGAGTCATGGTACGGCACCGTCAGTAATGCCAATGATTCAGAGATCCTGGGAACAAGCGACGGACGCAGTCGCGTCGTCTTGGTTGGACTGTCGATGTTGCCAATACCTCCGACGGTCGCTTCGATCGTTCGCGTGGATAGCGATCCCACGGGTGCGTCGTCCGTGTCTTTCACCGTGACCTTCAGAGAGCCGGTTACGGGTGTTGACGCGAGTGACTTTCGCCTGACGACCACCGGTACCATCGCTGGTGCATCCATTTCCGGTGTGAGCGCAGACACCGGCGCGACGCGAACCGTGACGGTCAATACCGGCAGCGGCAGCGGCACGGTCCGACTGGACGTGTTAGATAACGACTCCATCATCAATATCGAGCAGAATCCCCTTGGGGCGCCGGGCATCAACGTCACTGGCAATGGCAGTTATACTTCAGGCGAACTCTACACCGTCGACAAGACGCCCCCGACGGTTACTTCGATCCTTCGTGCCGCAGCCAGTCCCACGAATTGGGAGACTGTTAGCTTCTTCGTGAATTTCAGCGAGTTCGTCACGCAGATTGGGGATGACGCTTTCGTCCTCACGACCAGCGGCGTCACCGGGGCATCCGTTGTAAGCGTCTGGCCCGCCGGCGCCAGCGCGTGGCGGCTCGTGACGATTAATACCGGCAGCGGAAGCGGCACGATCCGGCTGGATGTGACTGCCAACGGTTCCATAGTCGATACCCTGTTGACCCCCCTCGTGACGCCTTTTGCCGCAGGCGAATTCTACGAGATTGAGAGGACGCCTCCGACAGGCACGATTGTCATTGGTGGGGGCTTGTACCCTTCCTCGGACACTGTAACCCTGACGCTCGACGCCAGCGATGCTAACGGTGTTGCGGGTATGCGCTTCAGCAACGACAACTTGCAGTGGACCTTTGAAGAAGCGTACGACACGAGCAAGACATGGGTGCTCTCTTCCTACGATGGGCCGAAGACGGTCTATGTGGAGTACAAGGACACCGTAGGCAACTGGAGCGGGCCAGCTATCTCGAACGAGGTTATCCGCGACACGACGCCTCCGACGGGTACGATTGCCGTTGGTGCAGCCGGATATGTCAATTCCGTCAACGTGAATTTGGTTCTGAACGCCAGCGATACCAACGGTGTTGTGCGGATGCGGTTTAGCAACGACAACGCGATCTGGAGCGACGACGAAGTGTACGCCACGAGCAAGGCATGGTCGCTCTTGCCCGGCGCCGACGGGCCGAGGACGGTCTACGTGCAATACCAGGACAATGCGGGACTCTGGTCCACCGACGAAATCAAAGCCGAAGTCTCACTGGATACGGATCCTCCCCAGACGGCGAATCTTCATATAGAGATTAACGGGGGTAACGAGTACGCCACGTCGCGCAACGTGACCTTGGCCTTGAGCGCCCTCGATACCAACGGCATTGCGAGTATGCGCTTCGGCAACGACATCGCGAATTGGAGCGACGAACAAGCATACGGTGAAAGCGCGATGTGGACGCTCTCGGTCGGTGACGGACCGAAGACGGTCTATGTGCAGTACAAGGACAATGCAGGAAACTGGTCCAACGCGGTCAGCGACGACATCACGCTGGACATGACGCCGCCGATCAAGCCGGTCGTGATCGGCGTGCCGTCGACGATTAACCAGAGGCCCATGTGGAGTTGGACTCCGGGCGGTGGCGGCAACGGCGTGTACCGGTGGGGCCTTGATTACTCGGGTACGTGGACCGAAACGATCGATACTTCGTTTGCGCCGGTCACCGACTTGCTGGAAGGCAATCATCACCTGGTGGTGCAAGAGCGCGACGATGCGGGCAACTGGTCGCCAGGCGGTTTCTTCGACATATTCGTCGACCTGACAAACCCGGTGCTGACGGTGAACGCCCTGGGGACAACCAACGACGAAACGCCGCTCTTTAGCGGCGCGGTAAGCGACAACCGGGCGGTTGCCGGCGTCCAGGTGGCGATAGTGGGAGGAAACACCTATGTTGCGTCGTTTGGCGGCGGCGCGTGGAGTTTCCAAGTGCCGGATGCCCAACATCTCGACGGCGCCCCGCCCACCTCCTACATCGCCGATGTGACCGCCACGGATACAGCAGGGAGAACGACCACCGAGAGAACGTATTTCAGGGTAGATAGTACAGTAGCAACTACGGTCAACTACGTGGCCACAGCCGACGCGTCCTTCACGAGCGCTGAGACGGTGGCCTTCGACGTGGTGTTCAGTCAGGGCGTCAGTTGGGTTCCTGTAGAGAACTTCTCGCTGCATACCGAGGGGCTGCTATCCGGTGCGATGATCGTCGGCATTCCGGATGGAATCGCCGGCAGCGACACGTGGCATGTCACGGTAAGCACAGGGGTCGGCGAAGGCACAATCCGGCTCGATGTCGTCGATCTGAACACAATCGTCGATATCTACAACCATCCGCTGGGAGGTCCCCTCCTGGGTGATGGCAACTACTCGACGGGCGGTGTATACACCATCGACAGGACTCGGCCGACGGTGGCCTTGACCTCGATCGCTTCGGATCCGACCGGCCTCGTGTCAATCCCCGTAGTGGCGACGTTTAGCGAAGACATGCCGGAGTGGTATCCGGGCGAGACTGAAGCCAATTTCGTTGCGGGCGACATTACGTTGAGTAGCAACGCTACGCTGAGCGACTTCGAGCGGATTTCTCCGAGGGTATACCATTTCAACATAAACCCGTCCGCCGATGGTACGGTCACGGTCGACATCCTCGCCAATGTAGCCAAGGATCAAGCGGGCAATGGCAACACGGCTGCGGCCCCCCTGACTTTTGAATCCGACCGGACCGCGCCCGTTGCTACAGTGACGGGGCCTGGTGTGGCGACTAACGCCATCCCGATCTTCTTCACGATCAATTTCGACGAACCGGTGACGCCGAACTTGACGGTGGCTGGGGTCAGCGTTATCGGCGGAACAAAAATCGGGTTCTCGGGCAGCGGCGCCGGACCGTATACGGTGATGATAATGCCGCCTGCGGACGGATCCGTCACTTGCCAGGTTCTCGCAGGGGTGGCTCGAGATACCGCGCTTAATGCCAATCTTGTATCGAACGTCGCGACTACCAGGTTGGACAGAAGCCGTCCACGTCCCACAGTAACGGGCCCGGCCTCGCCGACAAACGCTTTTCCAATCATCTTTACGATCACCTTTAATGAATCGGTGACGGGCTTGGAAGCGAGTGAAATTACGGTCGGCAACGGGACAAAGGACGCATTCTCGGACATTGGCGCTGGGTCCTACACCCTCTTGGTGTATCCCGATTCGGAGGGGCCGGTGACCTGCCAGGTGAACGCGAACGCTGCCCATGATGACGCGGGAAATACGAGTATCGCGTCCAACAATCTCAGTATTGTGTCGAACCGGAGTGCTCTCACCGTTGAGATTGGCGCGCCATCGGTCTTGGTAACGCGCAATGGTCCCGTATCCTATACGGTCACCTATATCGGTGCGGAAACCATCACGCTCCAAGCCAGCGATGTAATTCTTAACGCGCCGGGCAACGCTACCGCCGGGAGCGTCGAGGTTACGGGATCGGGCAACCTGGAGCGGCTCGTCACCATCAGTGGCATTACGGGCACGGGTACGCTCGGAATCTCCATCAAGCCGGAAACGGCGTCGGACACGCTCGGAAACAAAGCGGCGGCCGGGGGACCGAGTACGATGTTTGTCGCGGATAACACGGCTCCGGTTGTAACGGTAAACCAGCTCAGTCCTACAAACGACACGGAACCAACGCTAAGCGGTACGGTGACTGACAATGTGGCCATTGCCAGTGTTGACGTGACGGTTGATGGCAATACATACACCGCGCGGGTAACCGGAACCTGGTGGGATGTGCAAATTACCCATGCGCTGGCGCCCGGCGATTATGTGGCCAGCGTCACGGCCACGGATACCGTTGGAAATACCACCAGCCCTGCGACGACGATGCCGTTCACGATGGATCCGAACGCCCCCACGCAGGTCGAGGCTGTGATCCTTCTCGGTACCACGCCCACGAATGCTTCCACAGTCGACTTCCGGGTGATCTTCAGTGCGGCGGTTGCCCCCGTTGTTGTGGATGATTTCGCGCTTCATACGACGGGCGGGATAAATGGCGTGTCGATCGCCAGCATCGCTGGGACTGGTAAAACCCGGACGGTTACGGTGAACACGGGGTCCGGCGGCGGAACGATCCGGCTCGATGTAATTGATCGAAACACCATCATCGACGGCAACACGCATCCCTTGGGTGGCCCAGACTTGGGCGACGGCGACTACTCGATGGGTCAGACGTACACCATCGACAAGACGACGCCACACGCGGTCATCACCCTCACGTCAGCCAACCCAACCGGCGCCGACACCATTGCCTTCAGTGTGGTGTTCAGCGAAGACGTCTTACCGGCGTTCGATGCCACCAAGGTGGGCTTGACCGGTACATTGACCGGTATTATCGGCGTTGCCGGCGCGGCTCCAATCTATACGGTGTTCGTCGTGTTAAGCAATCCGAATACGGACGGCACGGTCGGCATATCGGTCGGTGCGGGCTTGACCAATCTGGCTGGCACCCCCTGCGACGTGACC
>CAIYET010000816.1 GCA_903925285.1 Candidatus Hydrogenedentota bacterium
AGAGAAATCATTAGCCACGCTTGTCCTAAGAGAATTGGGAGTGCTAACGCGCGGCAAGCCACGTCTCGAATTCGAGAAGCGCGTCATGCGGAACGTTACTTCCCTTGAAAAGCGCTCAACCGTTGAGAAATATCGTGCCAAGAACAGGCGCGTTCGGCTAGTTCCCTCAAAATAGCAATGTGCCTTCGGAATCTTTGTCGGGTTCCTTTTTCGTTGGCGGTTCGGAGGCGGATTCGTTGTCTTTTTCCTTGTCTTCTTCGCCGAAGGGTTGGCTCTCGATTTCGCCTTTGGCGTTTTTGACTAGGATCTCGACTTTGCGTTCGGCTTCGGTTAGAGCCTTTTCACAGCGGCAGGCGATCTTGATGCCTTCTTCGAATCGTTTGAGCGCGTCGTCGAGGGGTAGGCCGCCGGTTTCGAGGGCTTTGACGATCTGTTCGAGCCGTTCGAGATCTTTTTCGAATTTTGGTTCAGCCATGGGATTCTTCCTCGATGGTTTCTATGCGGGCGGATGCGCCGCCTTTGCCTAAGCGTATTTTCACGTTGTCGCCGGTCGCGAGTTGTCCGGCTTCGCGCACGAGCGCGTTTTCAGGTTGTTTCCACACGAGCGCGTAGCCGCGTCCGAGAATCGCCAAGGGGCTTAATGCCTCCAATTGGGCGTGTAGCGGACGCAGTTGCGCGCGCAGGCGTGCTAGCGCGGTGTCCGCGGATTGTAGGAGCCGCGCTTTCGTCGCCGCCAATCGCTGGGCGGTTCCGCGCAATTGGTTGGCGGGCGACAGTAGCGTCATCGCGCGGGTTGCGTGATCGAATCGCCGTCGCAGTTGGGCGGCATGATCCGTCATCGCGGTTTCGAGGCGCATGCGCAATTCGTCGGATTGTTGCCGATGTTGCCTGACCAATTCTTGCGGGCGTTGGAACACGTAACTCGATTGCACGAGCGTCAGCCGGTAGCGGAACCCTTCCATTTCGCGGTGCAACGACTTGAGCAGGCGTTGCCGCAACTGTGCGATTTTTTCGGACAACGCCTGCTGTTCGCGGACGACTAATTCGGCTGCGGCGCTGGGCGTTGGTGCGCGCACGTCTGCGGCGAAGTCGGTCAAGGTGAAATCGATCTCGTGTCCGACGGCGGAGATGATCGGCGTCTTGGCCTCGGCCACGGCGCGCACGACGATCTCTTCGTTGAAGGGCCAGAGGTCTTCCATCGAACCGCCGCCGCGTCCGACAATCATGGCGTCGACGCCGAGCGCATCGAGGACTTTGATCCCTTCGGCGATTTCGGCGGCGGCCTCCGTGCCTTGGACGCGCGCGGGGAATAGCAGGATGTGGACGTTGGCGAATCGCCGCTGAATCACGTTGAGGATATCGCGGATGGCGGCGCCGGTCGGCGAGGTCACGATGCCGATGCGGCGCGGCAATACGGGCAACGGTTTCTTGCGGTCGTCGTCGAATAGCCCTTCGGCGTGCAGGCGTTTCTTCAGTTTCTCGAAGGCGAGTTGGAGCGCGCCGAGTCCTTTGGGCTGCATTTCGTCGCAGACGATCTGGTACGAGCCGCGTTTTTCGTAGACGGTCACGAGGCCGTGTAGGATGACTTCGAGGCCGTTTTCGGGGTCGAAGCGCAGGTACATGAGTTTGCCTCGGAACATGACGGCGTCGATCTGCGACTCGGCGTCTTTCAACACGAAATAGGCGTGTCCTGTGGGCGAGACGCGGTAATTCGAGATCTCGCCGGCGACCCACACGTAGCTGATCTCGGCTTCGAGCAGGCCTTTGACGCGCCGTGTAAGTTGGCTGACGCTGATGATATCTGGCGGTGTTTCATGCATGCCGGGCATTGTAGCCGATCGTGTGCGCGAGGTTCGACTGGAATTTTTCGTGCAAATACGGTAGAATTTTTAGCCCAAGGAGTAAATCCCTGCCCGTGACGTGGCGCGGGGTGTCTTTATCGACTAACTGTCCGGTGCGCGCAAACGCACACCGGTGGATCGAGGTTTCGGCAGTGCAGGCAGCGGCATCGGAGAAAGATCGCGCGTACGAATCGGCTAAATGGGCCTATCGTGAACATCGGTACTCGGATGCGCTGACCCTATTGGAAAAAGTGGACGCGCAGGACGAGGGCCGGTTTGTGCATGCGCGTGCGCGTTGTCTGCTGAAGCTGGGGCGCGAACAGGAGGCGCTGGCGTCGTGTACGCGCTTGACGCACGAGTTCGACGATCCGCGCGGTCAGCGGCTCGCGGAGAAGATTCAGGCGTCCATGGCGGCAACGACGACGCCCGCGCAAGTGGAACCTGCCCCCAAACATCCCGTCAAGCATCGGCGATTGTGGGCGTTCGCGGCATCGCTTGTTGTGCTGGGCGCGCTGGCCTGCGTGGCAGCCTATGCCTACATCGGCCATCGCGCGACGGCCCCTGTCGTAGCCGAACTGACTCCTGAAACGCCTGCGAAGGAAATTGTCGCGCCTCAACCTGTCCCAATCGAGAATCCGTCCACGCCGCCACGGTCGAAGGATCTGCTGCGTCTTGACGGAATCGATCATCTCTTCGAACGCGAGAACGCGGACGCGGATCGGAGCGAGATCATCGAACCGGAGCCGCAGGATCTCCAACTGGCCTCGTATGCTTCGCCGAACAGGGCGCGCACGCTTGCGGCACGACCCGTATTCGACGGACCGAACGAAATCGTGCAACTCACGCAGGTCGCTCAAGTCGAGCCGCCGCCCGTGGCGCCCGTGGATGTTGCGCCGCGTTTGGTGAACAGTGTCCTGGATTTGCAGTCGTTCAAGACCGAACAGCGCCTGTCCAACGCGCGCGGCGACAGCGTCGCGCTGATCAATCTCAATCCGAACGTGAACGCGTGGTATCTCATCGAGGTGAACATCGGCGGCCAATCGAACACGCTGCATCTCGAAGTCCCGGCGCTACGCGGCGACCCGATGAAACGCCCGAAACTCTCGCTTTGCCGCGACGGACTGTTGTTCTCGGTCGAAGGCAAGGACCCGCTGACGTATCCGTTGTGGGCAGCGGCGGCGTCAAACGCGCCGGAGCCGCTCGATACCGTCGAACTGAATTCGCAGCCGATCATGCCGGATGTTTTCAAATCGGACCATGCGTTCACTTCCGCCTACAACGTGATCTGCGACGGAATGGTGATTATCCGCTCGCAGAAGGCGGGCGTAGCCACGCGTCTCGAATCGGCCACGGACCTGTTGCGAGAGACGCGTATCGGCGGTTGGTTCGTCGAAAAGGCCAAACCGTACCTTATCCCCGAACCGGAGATGGGAGATGATGGACACGGCACGGCAACCGCGCAAGCGCATTCCGAATCGTATCCGCTCGACGCCCAAGTAGACGAAAGTCAGCTCACCCTTTTCGGCTCGCCACAGAATCTCGGCATCGAAACGGACGCGCCCGACAAGAAGATTTACTACGGGCGCTGGTACAAGGCGGTCAAGCATCCGCACGTCTTCGTGAGCATGATGAAACCGACGCTTGCCAGCAAGGCGATTCTAGAATCCTATAAAGATAGAGTTGGCGTCATCGGCAGCCGTGACCGGAGACGGCGCGAGGCCGAGGCGCTGGTCTATCTCGTCGCGTACGATTTGCGTTATTTCCGCTTCGGCTACGCCCTCGGTGCGGACCATCCAAAACTCGATTGGTCGCCGCGCGCAACGCATTCCGGCGCCGCGAAAGGCCCGGACGGCTTCGATTCGCGCAAACCCTTGAGCACTATAGGGGCATTGCCACCGTACTATTCTCCCTATATTGCCGCGACGTTTACGGGCGGCTTCAAGCGCGAGCACGGCGCGTTCAAGGACGGGGCGTTCTCGCGGGTCAATTCGGGCAGCCATTTCGGATTCATGGAGCAGGGCACGGTGTTCAGCACGCTCAAACCGGGCCTCGCGAGCATCGTGATCGGACTCGACGGGTCCTTCAACATGGTCACGTGGCCCAACGAAACGCCGCCTTGGTTCACCAAGCTCGCGCATGTGCGGCAGAATTGCGTCCCCCTCATCGAAGGCCGCGACGCCAACGGTATCAGCATGCCCGGCACGCTCGTCAACGATTGGGGCGCCGGGTCATGGTCTGGCGATCAGGCCGGCGATTTTGTCACCCTGCGCGGCAGCGCGGCCATGCAGGAATCAAGCAATGACCGGTTCCTGCTGTTTGCGTACTTCACCGGTGCGACCCCCAATGCCATGGCGCGCACGTTCCAGGCGTACCGTTGCAGCTACGCGATGCTCCTGGATATGAATACGCCGAACTATTGCTTTACCGCGCTCTACACGCACGATCCGGACGGCAAGGTAAACGGCGTCGAATACCTCCACAAGGAGATGGCCGCCAACAACGGCCAAGTCGGCGATCTCAAGTTCCTCCAACGAAACGATACCCGCGACTTCTTCTACGCCCTGCGCATCCCCGAACGCCCCTGACCACCGTGGAGACTTTCGCGGCTCGAATGTTCTTGGCGCCATTGCAGCGCATTGGGCACATCGCCGATTCTTGACGCCCTATTTTTCTTTGCCCAAATCCCGTCGTATCTTCCGTATTTCATGACGCCGGAGTGCGCATAATTACTGTGCCTTCCGAGGCCGTTTGCATCCGCAATGTCGGAGGCTTATACTCGAATTGGAAAGCGAATGAGTGAAACCATCATGATGGAGGCTCAAGTACTCATCCTGAATCGCTCGTGGGTGGCGGTGCAAATCGCCTCGGCACGACGCGCGCTTTCTCTGCTCTACCAAGGGGCCGCACGCGCGGTGCATCCGACCGATTATTCCCTGTATGATTTCGACAACTGGTGCGATCTGTCGCAGATAACGCAAAGCGGCCATTTCATCCATACGGTCAGTTTCCGCATTCGTGTGCCGGAAGTGATTCTGCTGAGGGTTTACAACGGTTTTGTGCAGCACGACATTCGGTTCTCGCGCCGCAACATCTTCGAGCGCGACAAGAATACGTGCCAGTACTGCGGACGCCACATCCCCAAATCGGAACTGACCATCGATCACGTCGTCCCCCGTTCGCGCGGCGGATATGATTGCTGGGAGAACCTGGTCCTGGCATGCATGACCTGCAACGTACACAAGGCGAACCGAACGCCGGATGAGGCCCAGATGCCGCTCATCCGAAAACCGACCAAGCCGACGTGGCTGCCGCAATTGGGCACGCGCGTCCCGACCAGCCAGTTGATGAGCTGGCAACGGTTCGTCGACACGGCGTATTGGGACGTCGA
>CAIYET010000817.1 GCA_903925285.1 Candidatus Hydrogenedentota bacterium
CGCGCCGCTGTTCCTTTTCGTCCTTGCGTGCCTGTAGCTCGCTTCTGTCAAGTAGCGGACGCCGCCGTTGTATAGATCCGCGCATTCCCATTACTCAGCACCTCCCGCGCCCATCCGAAAATCGTTGGGCGGTCCCTGAACCTCTTGAGCACATTCATCGTAATAAATCTCCTGTAAGCGCGCTTTGATGTCGGCCTCGAAATCGCGCGCGCCTTGTGCGTTGCGGTGCAGTTTCTTCTCGATAAGCATCCGAACGGCATCACACAGGATTCCCGGCTCGTTTACACTCCACCACGTCTCTGAATCGTCATCTTCGGTATCGAAACCTGTCCCGTAGTGCGCGCCGTATACGCGCAGCGTAATGGCAGCGTCGGTAGGAGGGAATATGGCAATGTCAACACCGGAAAATTCTTCGGAGGACGCACCGGAATTGGGAGGGTTTACGCTCCAAAACTCAGGGGTTCCTGGTTCGATAGTAGAAAATCCGTCGCCGTAATTTTCCAATATCCACGAATACGATTTGCGGGCAAGTTTGGTAGTGGTATTGTCGGCCTCGACAACATAGACGCCCGTCAGATACCGAAAGTCTTCAATGGTGTCTTCGTACTCGCCTACGGAAAAAGTCAGGTCAACGTATTTCTCATCACGCGGACGAGGGATCAACCTATCAAGCCAGCGTTGCGCTTCAAGGAGCAGCGCGTTGCACCCGTTATCGTCATAGTCCGCGTCGAAAAAGTCTTCAACCAATTCCCAATGGCCGGATTCGTCGCATACGCGCCGTCTCATTTGTTCCAGTGTCGCCATTCCCGATTCCTTTGGTAAGCCGGGGGCCATTGCTGACCCCCGGCGCTCACTCACTTGAATCAGTTCACGCGGTATTGGTGGAACCGATACCGGAAATCCAGCCCATCGCCTCGAAGTTCTCCGCGAGCAGGCCGCAATCCTCGACGTAGCCCTCGTGGACATACTTGCGGTACTGCTTGCCGCCTGCCATGTTGAAATCGTCGTCAATGGTCTGGAACGGAAGCAGGACTTTCTTCTTCACGAGCTGGGGTTCGTACACCAGCGCGCAGCGTTGCAGTTCGCTGTACTCGGTGAAGAGCGGATCTTCCACGAACACCCAGTCCTGGCCGCCGGGCATAACCAGGCGCTTCACGTTCAGACCGAACGAGGACGCCATCGGCGTAAGCTGGTACAACCCTTCGTACATGATCGCCTCGTTGATGTCGTTCATGGCGAGACTGGACGTGAGGACCGTCTTAAAGTCCGCTTCACCCTTGCGGGAAAGGATTTCGCCCTTCTCACGCAGGAAGCGAAGCACCCCCTGGCGCGAAGTCTGGCCGGAGAAACTGGCGTCGGAAACGAAGTTGAACACGTTGGTCGGCTCTTCCACTTCGATGAAGTTGAGCAACCCGCGCGTCAACGTGGTTTCTTTGTCGCCGGTCGGCGTGAACTTGTACATCGGGCCGTTCATCAGGAACGAAAAGCCCATGTGCGCGTTGAACCGGTCGAACGCCTGCTCCATCGCGCGCTCGCGGATGCGGGGGTTGACGCGCTCCGCTTCCTTCATCTCGCGCTCGGTGACTTTGGACGCCTCCGCGAACGGCTGCGTGTAGTTCTCGAACCACGTCGGCTCGCCGTAGATCGCCTCGGGCAACCCGGCGGACTGGCCAATAGCCTGACCCGTGACGAGGAACGTCAGCGCGGCAGCGGCCAAAGCATTCGACGTGTCGGTTTCAATCAACACCACGGTCAGGTACGAGGCCGCGCCAGCGATGGTGACGGATTCAACGATGAAGTGGCGGCGGGCCTGCGCGACGGTGCCGGTCACGAGCAGCGTGTCGCCCGCGATAACCTTCTTGGCATCGGCGGCGGCGAGCTTGAGGTACAGCCGCGTACCGGCAACACCACCGCTGGCGTATGCGGCGGACAACAGGGCGTCCGTATACACGTCAGTGATGGTGCCGCTGCTCGACACGGTCGGCTGCACGGCCCAGTTGTAGTGATGCGAGGTTGCCGGTTCGCTCGGCATCTTGCTCATCAGGGCAACCATCGCGGACTTCTTTGCCATGCGGCGCCGGATCTTCTTGATGGTTGCACGCCACTCTTCCGGGTGAAAATCAGCACTGCGGTCCTCGATACCCAGGATTCCGCGTTTCAGGTCTTCGGTGAGGCTCATTCTTTTTCTCCTTGAATGAACCTTGCGCGAGGGCTATCATGGCCTTTGCGCAAGGGTTTTCCTTTGCGTTCAAGGCTCGGTAGGGGTGTGTCGCCAAACTCAGCCCCTATCGGGCCATCCATTCAATTACGTCCTGACCGCCGCGACTTTCGCCGCCTCAGCCGCAGATACAAACTGGTATTCGACAACAAGGCGCGTGGTACCAACAGAAGAGGTTGCGCCAGAGGCGAGCACGGCCTTGATCGTCAGCGCGGACGACTGCACTACGTCGAGAAGAGCTTTTCCGTCGGAAGTCAAGTCCTTCACCGCCGTAATGGTTCCGGCCGCTGCGGTCGCATCCCATGCGTTCACATACAGGTTAGCCGTGCCAGATACGCCAACATTCACAGTGTTGGTACCGCCAGCCCACGCGACTACGGATTCAAGCTGAATCTTCGTCACGGCTGCGCCGACAGGGATCACAATGTCAGGCGCGGTGTACGTGCCGGAATTTGCGCTTCGCGTAAACGTGCGCGCCATGCGGATGACCGCACCAGTCGCCAGTAAAGCC
>CAIYET010000818.1 GCA_903925285.1 Candidatus Hydrogenedentota bacterium
CATCCTCCGGTTTGTGCGTGAATTCGATCTTCTTCACCAGCTCGGCGGGCACATTGGCCGGTTCGACATGGACCTGCACGCTGGCCGAAGGATTTTTCTCGGTCAATTCCACTTTTGCCGGCTCGAACCAGACCCGCTCGATTCGCGCGAGGACGGACGCCGCGACAGGAAGCCGGCCCACTTCCCGATCCTCGTCATAGGCGCAAATCGCGCCCGAAAAACTCTCCCCCGGCCGCGCAGACCCCGTGTCGACCGTCACATGCAGCTTCGCGGCCGTGCTGCCATCGACAACCAGCCTCTTCTCATCGTCCGCCGCTTTGAATTGGACCCGCTTAAGCGCTTCTTCGGCCGGCACGGTTTTGGGATCGGCTTCCCACGCGACGTCTCCGGCCGGCTTTTCGCCGCTCAACGAGAGTTTTTCCGGCGAAAATTTGACGTGCTTGATTCTCGGCGGGCGTGTCCGCAAGGTAAACGAGCCTACCTCCTTGTCGCCCATAACCGCCCGGATCGCGAACTGGCCGTCGCCCGGGAGGTCGGCGCCCGCCGCCTTGATGATAATGGTGCCGTCCTTAATCTCATCGGTGATGGGCGCCTGGTAAACCAGCTTGACGCCGTCCAACAGAGCGTCCTCCGGAAACGCGCGAACCGAAATAGTGACCATCGCCTCGTCCGGCGAAATCTCCGGCGCGGCCGGCGTGAATTCCATCCGTTCCAACGGCGAATGGGGAAGACATTGCATATTGAGAACCCCCAAGGGCTTGCCACTGGCCACGGCCCGTATTTGCCGCGTGGAAGCATCCTGGGACGAGACCGTCGCTTGATCGGCGTGAATCGAGAGCTTCCCGTCCTTCGCGCTCAAGGCTATGCCGGGCGGGCTTTCCCAATGAATCATCCCCTCGTTCAGCAGGACGTATCGCAGGGTGTACTTGACCTCGGCGTTCGGCTTAGCCATGGTCAGCATTACGGATGCCTGTTGAAATTCCACCCGCCCGTGCCGGAGTATCAGCGCCTTCTTCAAGGGATAGCCAACCACACACACAGTGCCAATGATGCCAATAACGATCAGCGTGAAGAACAGCGCCGCGTTATTGCTGATAACAAAAAGCCAACCCCGTCGCGCGCCATCCACGTCGTTCAATCCCATGCAGGTTCTTGCCTTCCGCTATTGGAGGATCTTTGAATACTGCTCCGATTTATAAAAGTCCCGCAGGTTCTTGATCCGATCGCTGACAAATGGGTGCGATTGCCTGAGCTCATCAAGGTACACCATCGCACTCGCGACGGAACCTGTTTTCATCTCGCTTTGCTCTAAAAATGCATCGACGTTAATCCGGCCCAGAACCCGCTCCGTCAATCCCGAAGCCAGGCGAACCAAGGCCTGTTCGCAAACGTCCAAATCCTGAACGCAAAGCAAACCCGCGCGATCCGCCGATATCTCCGCCTGTTTGGACCATTCCGCTACCGCCAACAGCGCCCCAGACACAATGGCCTCTTTGACAAAGCCATCCGTCTTCAGGCTCTCGACCAACTCGCGGACCACCGATAGCCACAGGACATGATTGCACACGATATGCCCCATTTCATGCCCAATCACAAAACGAATCTCCTCCGGCGAACACGCGCTAACAAGGCCTGAGCACAAAACAATCGCCGGTTCGCTGACGTTCGTCGTATACGCATCGATCGAAGAATCGTTCTTCACAAAAACATGAAATGCTTTCTTGACGTGCAGAATCCCGGCGCAATCGCCGACCATCGCATGCAGCTCAGGATGATCGGGAAACTGCTCCGCCGTCACCTCGACGCCATCGAGCCTCAGCCGCCGCGTCGTCACGTCATCCACAATCGGCTTGAGAAAACCCGCAAGCTCCGCGGTCGGCACTTGCAGGGCCAAATCAAGCGTCGCAAGCAACTTCTTGTCCATGTCGTATTGAAAATCTTCCGGCGCGACCAACGCAGGCACAATTCTCGTTCGTCCCGCCGGGGCCGCGGAACGGGAACCGGCCCCCGGCGACGGGCTATTGGCTACAAACACCAAAATCAAAACAATGCTTACAGCCGCCACGGCCAGCACTATTCGCAACAATACTGTTCTATCCTGTACCAATGATTCACCCCGCCGAATTTATCAATGAGATTATGATACAATGCAGCAAGGTTTTCAACGGTAAAGAGGCGATTCTCCATTCGCGGTAGGGATGGCCCTTACGGGCCACCCCCCGCACAGATCCCGGCGAGCGGGATTACCGTACCGGGCTCCTGCCTTGGGTTATGACGTTTTCAGTCGCACGTGGGGATAGGGGTGTGTAATTCGTGGCGGTGGCAGCCATTGTTGCGCCAGCTTTTCCATGTAGCTCTGGGTTATCCGGTTATGTTTCTGGCTGCGTCTACGTAGCGTCTTTCGCCATAGCATGTATATGTGGTAGCGAAAAGCGGACAGGGCGCGGCCATTGCGTGGCACGCCGTAGTACAGGTAATGCCCGTCGAGAACCGCTCGCAGCCACTCCCCGGTTTCCCGTATGGGATGGTGCATCCGTCTGCGCATTTCCTCGGCCAAGTCGGCCAGTTTGGCGCGTTTCTTCTTGGCCATGGTCGTGCGCAGCACGCAGAACTTTCCGTTGCGCGTCTTGGCGCAGGCGTGTGTGAAGCCGAGGAAGTTGAACGTCTCGGGCTTCTTCTCGCCGCGTCCTCGCCGGTTCGCGTCCGCAAAGCGGCCAAACTCGATGAGTCGCGTCTTCTCCTCGTTCAGCGAAAGATTGAATTTCTTCAGCCGTTCGCCAAGCTCGGTGTGGAATCGTTCCGCGTCGTCTTTGTATTGGAATCCGACGATGAAATCGTCCGCGTAGCGTACGAGAATGACCTCGCCGCGCGCCTTGTGCTTTCTCCATGAGTGCGCCCATAGGTCGAGCGTGTAGTGGAGATAGATGTTGGCCAACAGCGGGGAAATGACCCCGCCTTGCGGCGTGCCTTCCTCTACGGTACGTACTGTTTCGTCTTCCAACACTCCGGCGTTCAGCCATTTCTTGATGTGCCGGTGCACCCGGCGGTCGGCGATACGGTGTTCGACGAAGCGCATCATCCAGTCGTGGTCTATCGTATCGAAAAAACCTTTGATGTCCGCGTCAAGCACCCAGCTTATCTTGCGCTGTTCTATCGCGACCGTCGCGGCATCCAGCGCGTCGTGTTGGCTGCGGCCGGGACGGAAGCCATAGGAAAAACCCAGGAATTCTTCCTCGTAGACCGCGTTGAGCACCTCCACCGTCGCACGTTGGACAATCTTGTCCTCAAGCGCGGTGATACCGATGGGACGTTCGCGTCCGTCCGGTTTCGGGATGTACACCCGTTTCACCGGGCGGGCCTTGTAGGCCCCGCGTTGCAGGCGCGCACTCAGATCTTTGAGGTTTTCTTCCAGCATTTCTCCGTAGCTGTGCCACGTTACCTCGTCCACGCCCGGCGCCGCGTTGCGCTTGAGCGCAAAGTACGCCTGCCGCAGACGGTTAACGTTGTAAACATGGTGCCACAGTGCCGTGAATCGTTCGTCCTTATCCCTCCTTGCCACTTCACGTATACGGTCGAGCGCGTGTTGCAGGTCTATCTGGCCTTGAGTCCAGAACCTGGTTTGCTCTCCCATATTTCCCTTGGCCAAGCCCCTTCCCTCCAGACGCTCCGCCGAGCAAGGTCTCCCCCGCTCTTTGTTCGCACCCTTCGCAGGTACTATGGGCTTGTCAGACTTCCCGCAATCGTACATCATGGTTGTACTTTCTTTTTGACCATGCGGACCTTAGCGACAGGCCA
>CAIYET010000819.1 GCA_903925285.1 Candidatus Hydrogenedentota bacterium
ACTTTGGCGGTCGTGTCCGTCATGAACTTGAAGATATTGGGCGAAGCTACGAAGAACGGCAGGTTCGAATTGGTAGTTATCAGTGTCTGTGGATAATGGTAGACGGCGCAAGCTTCGGTTGCCACGTCCCGACGGCAATCGGCGCCGGCGGTGTCGAGAAGGAGTGCGAGGAAGCGGTCGTGTTGGTCGTGGATGCTGACCTGTGTGAGGTCCACCATCTGGCACCAAGGGCCATTCTTCCATGCCTTGGCGAGGGCGACATCGGTCGGCGGTTTGGTTCCTGGGCCGTTGCCCTTCTGAAGCAGGATGATAGCGGTGTTGACGACGGCCTTGAAGGTGTCGCCATGTATGCGAATCATCTTGTGAATCTGGGAACCCATCAACTGCTCGCGCAGGGAGCGGTGGGTCTTGATGGTCATGAAGGTATCGGAGACGATATACGCAAGTACGCCGCCGATGCGCAGGGGCGTAGGCAGTTTGCCGTCGCGCATGAAGCGTGCGATGAAGGCGCCGTATGGGTCCTTGGAGTCCAGATTCAGCGCCTCGCGCACATCGTCTGGTATCTTTGTGCCGCCGTACGGTGGGTTTCCGATAACGATATCGAACCCGGAGTGTGGATGGGCTGGGGTCTTGCGGCCAGGCACAACGAATTCCTGTTGTGCCTGGGCTTCGTTGACTAGTGGCAGTTCACCGGTCACGGTGGCGGCCGGCGTATCAGCACAGATCTCCGGAAAGAAGACGGCGAAGTTAAAGAAGGGCGCGGGGAGCGTGGAGTGGCGGAACCACTCCTTGAGAAGTTCGCGGTTGCGAAGGTTTTGAGTATCTTTTCTTTGTTTCTGGCCAGTCACCTCTTCGGCAAAACTGGGCAATAGTTCCGCAAGTGCGGTGGCGATTTCGTCCGTGAGTTCTTCCCGCCGCGCGGCGGGGGTTTCCGGTTGGTAGTACTCGTCCCGAGCAGTCTGATACTTGCGGATTGCTTCGCGATCGAACATAGAGCCTTGCAACTCGCGCAGAGTGTTGGCGCAAAGAACTTTTGTTTCCAAGTTTGGGAGTGGTGTCAGACCGTAGTTATTCTTGGTTGCGGCGAAGTCGATGTGTTGGTCGACCAGCAGGGAGATAAAGAACCGGAGTTTCGTGATCAGAACAGCCAGCGGTTGGATGTCCACGCCGTACACGCAATTCTTGATCAGGCCCAGTTTGCGGGAGTAGTCGTCGGCATGGCGGGCAAGGTCGGTCTCGGCGAGTTCACGTAGATGCCGGTCCGGGATGTGACTGACCTGGCGGCGGAGCCAGCTTTTGTTCTTGGGGTCTACCTGCTGCAGAATGGATACCATACGGTGGAGTGCGCCCATGGGGAATGCGCCGGAACCGCAGGCGGGGTCGAGAATACGGATCTGGTCAAAGGCTTCGACAATCCATCCCGCCAGTCGCGATTGGGCAGAATTGAAGGTGTCGCGATAAATCAGGGCCAGAAGTGCCTGGCTTTCCTCTTGTGAGGCGCCACGGGCGCGGATGAAGTTGTCGAGGTGAAGGCGGAGCGCCTCGTTTACCATGTAGTCGATAACGCGGCGTGGGGTATAGTAGGTCCCTGACTCCTTACGGGCTGACTTCGAGGCGTCTGCATCGTTCGTGTCCACCTCGGCGAGGAGGTTCTCGAAAACCAAGCCCAGGAGTTCGGGGTCGAGTGCGATTTCCTCCTCCAATGGAGTATTCTCCGCAATGGTGAACTTGTAACTGTCGAGGAT
>CAIYET010000820.1 GCA_903925285.1 Candidatus Hydrogenedentota bacterium
TGTTCTATACGTTCCTTTTACTCTTTATTTTTGTTCCACAATCGGTGGATAATATGTTTAAGAAAACGTCCAACTGCTTTTACCACTTACTTCAACCCCGGTGAATAAATTAGAGAAACTTAGCGTGAAACTTCCCCTCAACCATATGCCGCTCGATATCATGAAACACGTTGGATAACTTATGAAAAGAGTCCACACGATTAAGCATGTCTGCAATTAAATACTCGTCAGAGTCACCAATCGACAAGACTATTGTGAATCATGTGGATACTTTGTGTAAGAATATACCCAATCTTTCTACATGCTAAGATCGTACCACAAATCAACTTAGAACGTTTCAAACCGATTCTACAAGTCTTACTACTATTACGACTTGATTTCTATATAGTCTTACAGGTAATAATACATCCAACAATTCCAAGCACTTGTATGGAGGACTCTATATGAAGATTCGAATCCCACGTCATGATCTCCTTGACAGCGTCAATCGCGCGAAGACTGTCGTATCTTCGAAAACGGCTTTGCCTATTTTGTCTCATATCCTTTTGGAAACACGAGAGAATGCCGTTCGATTGTCGGCAACGGATCTGAAAGTCAGTATCGAGTGTACCGTCGACTGTACTGTCGAGGAACCTGGAGCGCTTACTGTATCTTCGCAACGCTTGGCAATGATACTCTCGGAATTGCCGGACGCCGACGTGACCTTGTCTCTTGGCGAGAACAACGTCATTCATTTAACATGTGGTCGCATTCAAACGCGCTTGTTCAGTATGGCGCCCGAAGAGTTTCCTCCGATTCGCACTTTCGACAATATCGAACCGCTCGTGTTTCCTCAAGAAATACTGCGCAAGATGTTTACAAAGACTTCTTTCGCCATTTGCACGGATCAGGCCCGATACAATCTTACTGGTTTGCTTGTCGAAATTCAGGACGGTCGATTGACCGTTGTTGCTACCGATGGCCGCCGGATGAGTGTATGCATGGAACGCGAAAACGTTCCACAAGGCGCCAATATTAAGGTAATCATTCCAGGAAAGATGATTGGCGAGCTTGAACGTCTTCTTGGCAACGATGGCGAGGTGTCCGTTTATCTCGATGAAGCACAAACTGCTTTCTCGTTTGGCAATACGCGTTTGGTTACGGCGCTCATTGAAGGCAACTTTCCAAATTACGAAGTTGTCATTCCAAAGAAGCATGATAAAGAAGCAGTTATCAATACGGCTGCTTTTATCGAAGCCGTTCGGCGCACACGTACGATGACGAACGACAAGTTCAACAATGTTCGTTTTATTTTGAGTTCCGGCATGTTACAGTTGAAGGTTGTTACCCCGGAAGTCGGCGAATATGAAGAAGAACTGAATATAGAATACGACGGAGAAAGCGTGGATATCGCGTTTAATCCCGATTTTCTTCTCGATATTTTACGAAACGTCGATTCGGAAATGGTTTGCCTTATCTTGAAGGATATGACAAGTCCCGGCATCGTGAAACCCTTCACTGAAGCTTCGGTCGATTCGTACATCAACGTTGTTATGCCGATACGTCTTTAGAATCCATCGTATTGGCAATCGAGGAAATGCACGTTATGCCATGTTCTGAACCAACAAATACAAATAGTACTAGTCTTTTAGATCGCTTGCTTAAAACCAGGACGATTCTCGTTAACGGGGCCATTGAAGAAGAACTCGCCGAGCGAGTAATCGCGCAAAGTTTACTGCTCGATTCCGAATCCCATGATTCAATTCGCGTAATTCTAACGACTCCTGGCGGTATGGTCGATGTTGGATTTGCCATTCACGACATATTCAAATTCATCGTTTCGCCTATTACAATCATCAGCGCCGGTTTTGTTGCAAGCATGGGTATACCCATTCTGTTATGCGTTCCCGAACAACGCAGGTTTTCATTGCCGAATACGCGTTTTATGATGCACCAGCCCAGTGGCGGCGCCGGCGGCCAAGCCAAAGATATTCGAATCACGGCGCAACAAATCATTAAAACACGCGAGCGGCTGAATCAATTGATTTCCGTTGAAACTCACCAACCGCTTGAAAAAATCGCTGCCGACAGCGACCGGGATTTCTGGATGACGGCCGAAGAGGCCCTTACTTATGGTCTTATTTCGCGAATAGTCGGCAACGCAAAGGAACTCGAGTAACGCGTTTTACTCCCACTCGATAGTTCCGGGGGGTTTCGAGGTCACATCGTAAAGCACACGATTGATGTGCTTGACTTCATTGCAGATTCGGTTGGCGACGCGCTGCAATACATCGGGAGGAAACCTATACCAGTCTGCCGTCATCGCGTCCTCGCTTGTTACCGCGCGTAACGAACACACTTCTTCATAGGTCCGTTCGTCGCCTTGTACGCCGACGCTCTTAACGGGCAGTAGACAAACCAATGCCTGCCAGATCTCGCCATAAAGACCCGCCTTCTTAATCTCGTCGATGAAAATCGCGTCCGCATCGCGAAGCGTATCGAGACGTTCCTTCGTTATTGCGCCGATGCATCGAACGCCAAGCCCCGGACCTGGGAAAGGATGCCGCCAAACGATGTCGTCCGGCAACCCAAGTTCCTTGCCTGCCGCACGCACCTCGTCCTTGAACAATTCGCGCAATGGTTCGAGCAACTCGAGTTGCATCGTTTCGGGCAACCCGCCGACATTGTGATGACTCTTGATGATAGCAGAAGGCCCGCCGGTGGCCGACATGCTTTCGATGACATCGGGATATAACGTACCTTGTGCGAGGAAATCATTGTGTCCCAAGCGCGCGGCCTCTTCTTCGAATACTTCGATAAAGACGCGTCCGATGATCTTGCGCTTTGCTTCCGGTTCCTCGATACCGGCGAGTTCGGTAACGAATCGGCGTTCCGCGTCGATGTATCGCAAGTCGATGTGGAAATTCTCGCGAAAAACCTGCTGCACCAATTCCGCCTCGCCCTTGCGCAGAAGGCCGTTGTTGACGAACACGCACGTTAACTGATCGCCGACGGCACGATGGATCAGCATCGCTGCCACACTCGAATCTACACCGCCGCTCAAGGCGCACAGGACACGCTTTCCACCGACGCGCTTGCGGATATCGGCGATGGCGCGCTCGACGAACGACCCCATCGTCCAGTCCGGCGCGCAGCCGCAAATGGTATGCACGAAGTTGGACAAAATTTGGGAACCTTGCGGCGTGTGAACGACTTCCGGATGAAACTGAACGCCGTAAAAACGCACGTCCGGTTTTACGATGGCGGCGTACGGACAATTCTCGGTGCGTCCGATGACTTGGAATCCAGGTGGCATGATCGAGATCGCGTCGCCGTGACTCATCCAGACTTGAGTACGTGCGTCGACGCCCGCGAGGAACCCGGATGTGTCGTCGTTTTCCAGGTGGGCAATACCATATTCGCGACGATCCGAGCGCTCGACTTTTCCGCCGAGCAGATGCGCGAACAACTGGACGCCGTAACAAATTCCGAGGATGGGAACGCCCAACTCGAACACCTTCGGATCCGGCATTGGCGAACCCGCGGCATGTACGCTGGCCGGTCCGCCGCTGAATATAATGCCGACAGGATCCAATGCACGGATACTGTCGAGCGGGGCGTTGAACGGAACAATCACGCTGTAAACGTTGGATTCTCGGACGCGTCGCGCGATGAGTTTGCTGTATTGCGCGCCAAAGTCCAAGACGATGATCGGCTTGCCCATTCCTTGCATGGCTTACCTCATGACCTGATAGTTCGGAGGCTCCTCGGTGATGGTGACGTCGTGCGGATGACTCTCGCGAAGCCCTGCCGCCGTGACCTTTACGAATTGTGTAAGAGTCTGCAAATCATGCAAGTCGCGACAGCCGCAGTAGCCCATACCCGCGCGTAAGCCACCGACGAGTTGATGCACATAATCCGCGAGCGCACCGCGATACGGCACACGCGCTTCGACGCCTTCGGGCACCAATTTTGCGGCCTGTTCGATATCGGACTGCATGTAACGGGACTTGCTGCCGCGCTGCATCGCCTTAAGCGAGCCCATGCCGCGATGCACTTTGTATGTCCGGCCTTCGTATAGAATCGTATCGCCGGGACTCTCTTCGGTGCCCGCGAACAGGCTGCCGATCATGACCGTATCGGCGCCTGCCGCGATCGCTTTCGTTATATCGCCTGAATACTTGATACCGCCGTCGGCGATGATCGGTACGCCTTTGTCCGCAGCCGCTTCGGCGACATCGAGGATTGCCGTGAACTGTGGCACACCTGCGCCTGCAACGACACGCGTCGTGCAAATCGAGCCTGGACCCACGCCTACTTTCAACGCGTCCACGCCCGCTTCGATGAGATCCAGCGCCGCCTCCGCCGTGACGATGTTTCCCGCGACGATGTCGATATCCGGAAACGCATCCTTAACCATGCGCACCGTGTCGATGACCAGTTGCTGGTGTCCGTGGGCCGTATCTACGATGAGGACGTCGACATGGGCCTTGACCAGCGCACGCGCGCGTTCGAGTTCCTGTTTGCCGGTTCCGATCGCCGCCGCGACGCGGAGACATCCGTCCGCGTCCTTGCAACTGTTCGGGAAGTCGCGCGCCTTGTTGATGTCCTTAATCGTAATCAGGCCGGCCAGCTTGCCGTCGGCCGTGACGATGGGCAGTTTTTCGATGCGGTGTTCGTGGAGCAAACGTTTAGCATCTTCGAGGTTCGTGCCCGGCAATGCGGTCACGAGGTTGGCGCGCGTCATGACCTGCTCGATGGGCACGGAGAAATCGACGAGGAATCGCAAATCGCGATTCGTCAAAATGCCCACGAGAACGCCATTGTCGTCCGTGATAGGCACACCGGACACATGGTAGCGCGCCATCAAGTCTCCCGCTTCCTGGACGCTTTGGTGGGGCCTCAGCGTAATCGGGTTGGTGATAATTCCCGACTGCGAGCGTTTGACGCGATCCACTTCCGCAGCTTGGTCGCGGATGCCCAGGTTTTTGTGAATGACGCCGATGCCGCCTTCCTGCGCGATGGCAATCGCGAGGCGCGCCTCCGTGACCGTGTCCATTGCCGCGCTGACCAGCGGGATGTTCAGGCGAATGTGCCGCGTAAACGGCGAGGACACATCCACGTCGCGCGGCAACACGTTTGAACGCGCGGGCCGCAACAACACATCGTCGAACGACAAGCCTTCGGAAAACCGGTGTTCGTTACTCATACAGCCTCTTGAAAATACCCGTCCCTTGGGAAGTTCGTCCGGATGCACCACGCTCTCCGGAATCCCGATTATAGGGACGGCAGGCGATCCTGTCAAATGCCCGAATTGCCTCATAATAAATAGGTCGATGGATTTGACCGGGCGGGACTGTTCTCCAGATAGAAACGGAGGTGGTCCCCATGAGGCTAACGATGGCAGACCGCAGAATCGTAACAAAGGCAACCTGTGAACCTTAATTCGGCAGTAGGATCTCTTGGGATTCGTCGAAAGTGTGGAGGTAGTGGACTTTGTGGACATGGTGGACGAGAATAGGATTCACCCAGCGCGCCGCCTAGCTTCGGCGTCGTTCCACTGGTGGAAACGGGCCGACTGCGACTGGATGAAGTCCCTGATGCGGATCACCGCCCGCGTTTCGCCGCCTAGAACTCAAATGTGGCGGAAGAATACGTGTGATTGCTGCCGACCGATTTGTGGCGGTCCAGAGCACGGTTTGTCTCAGTCATCATCCAATCCGGGCGTGGCGGAAAGTCCGTGAACGCCGGAAGAGAAAACGACACTTCCCGAACAAGAAACCGTGCCGGCACGTTCGGCGCCAGTTCCAACTCGATTTCGCCGCCTTCGGCCGGCATCGTATCCAATGAAACCTGCCAGTCCTTGCTGCCACCGTCAAGTTCGACCCCAAACACCTTTGCGCTGAAGACCTCAACAGGGGACTGCAAAATCAAGTCAATCAGTTGCGCGGCCCTCGGTGACGAAACGAACAGCGTCAACTTTCGGTGGCCGTCCGCGACACCGTCACTGCGTTTTTCCAAAACGGTCTTGCCAAAGGGCGGTGCCGGCGCTTGGGCGCGCAGGTAGGTGCGCTTATCCTCGGTTCCGGTAATGTCGGCGACGGAAGCGCGCCGGGTGTCTGCTGGAAAGAATAGGCGCGTCCATGCATCAATTTTTAGGTCACTGCTCAGCCACCATGCCTCGCCGCTATCGAAATTCACCGCATAGGCGAGAGCGTTCTGGCGGGGACGTTCCGGACTCGGCGTATTCGAGAGAAACGCGTATCCGTAGAGGAGTCCTCCGAGCACGAGTAGGGCCAGCCCTATTCTTTTCTGTCGCCTCAACGGAATGAGCATCATCTGCGGAAGAAGCAGAGAAAGAAGTAGCAGGATCAGGAACAGCAAGGCAGGCGTTGCCAGCGCCGTCAGGGTGTAACTGAACGCGACCAGTGAAGGAGCCAACAGAACAACTCCCGGCAACGCGCACAGCGCCGCAAGGGATAACGCCCTGTCGGTTGGACCTGCCGCGTCACTTGAAAGCAGCAAGATAATGAGTCCAATGGTGGAAAAGAACAACGGCCAGAGCGCGGCATAGGCCCCGCCCGGGAACATCACTTGCAGTCCCGCCAGCAGCAAGGCCCAGAGAACCAGCATGCCGGCCAGAAGGTTCTGCGGCCGTATCCGATTGCGCAGACGCTGCGTCATCAAGACGAAGATGCCCAAGCCAATCAAAACAAACGAGAGCGACAACGAGTTGTTCCGATACAAAGCATGTTCGCGGAACTGAACGAACGTGAGGTACCCTAGCGGTGCCGTTGCCAGAAAGGCCACGAGCGAGGACAACAGATATACACCCGGTCCCGCCAGCATTCCCCAAACGGAAAGACGCTTTCGTGCCAGGCCGTACGCAAGTACAAATACCATGAACAGAGCGGCTGCGACGGCCATTGGGCCACCCCAAGAAAGGGGATACACGACCATCCATGAACCCAGCACATTGAAGTACGTGGCATTCGGTGCTTTTGTCTCTTCAAGAGAAACGTTGCCGAGTTGGCGTGCAAGCCCCAGCGTGTATTGACCGTGGTGTTGAAGACTGGCAAGACTCACGTGTTCGGGATTGTCCAGCTTGGTGTGGTAGTAGCAGAAGTCATCAATGTATGCAACGTTCAGTCCCGGTACCCCTTTGCGTTTGTAACGGCTGAAATCGCTGCCGAACGGCATCCGTCGATAGACTTCAAACATGATGCTCGTCGCGCGGGGGCGTGCGTCGGACTGGGCCATCTGGCGGATCAGGAAACCATTTTCGTCACCCGTTTCGAACATCAGCGCGGGCCCCGAATTCCCACGCGTCTCCAAACCGAGGAGCGCGCGAACCGATTCAAACCATTCATGATTTGTAAAGACCGACGGACCGCCCTTGCCTGCCGATTCCTCCCTGTCTGAGAAACAGAATATGATGTCGTTCCTCAGCGGCGCGCCCGCCTTGAGTGCTCGGATCGTTTCCAGCATCGCCGCGCAACCGCTGAGATCGTCCGCCGCTCCGGGACCATACGGAGTAGAGTCAAAATGCGCATCCACCGCAAACGCTCCGGTCGATGCTGTGCCGGGTATCCGCGCCAGAATGGCGCCGTTGCGCTCGACCGTCTGGCGGCCACGTCTCATTATAGGCCGCTCCATGTCATATTCAACGCCGAGCAACTTCAACTGATCCTCGAAGTACGCATAGACCTTTTCGTTGGCGGCCGAGCCACCGGGATGCGCCTCAAGCGCCGTCTTCTTGATGTGTTCGATAGCCCGGCAAGCTGAGAATCGATCCAAAGGCGCGTCCACGGGCAACGGAACCGGAGCCAGGGACATCCACCACGCGAACGCACCTGCCAAAAACAGGACACAGAATAGAAACGCCGCCAAACGGCCGTTTTCACGAAATGTATCTGTCAAAGCAACCTCCGCTATCTCTTCCCAAGGCGGTCTTTGCCCTCAACCCAGATCCAAGCCTCTCGGCGATTTCTTCATTTTTTACGCTTCTCTGCGAACCTCTGCGGTTCGCAGAGTTGTTTTTCAAGTGTCGCATAATCCGAGCAGGCAGCGCACTGCGCCGCCGACATGAAGGCCCGATAAACCTGTCGATCTTTATAGTTCATAAGTCCGAATGAATTTTGGCCGTTACATAGACTCTATCAAAGTTTTCTTGTTGTTCTTTATAGATGCTGGAAGGTAAGGTACTAA
>CAIYET010000821.1 GCA_903925285.1 Candidatus Hydrogenedentota bacterium
AATCAATCCCGCCCTACGAGAACAACATCTTTTCACAAGCTCTGAGTCCGGATACGTCGTAGCCGTCCGCGCGCGTAATCGCGACTTCGACGAATTGGCCTGCGGCCATCGAGGTGTCCGCGTCCACGTAAACGCAGCCGTCGACTTCGGGGGCTTCGCCGGGACTACGGCCTGTCCATTGTCCACGCGTTTCGTCGAAGGTTTCGAGGAGCACGCGTGTCCGCGTTCCGATGCGCGTTTCATTGTAACGCGCCGAGATCGCCGATTGCATGTCGATGGCTTCGTTGCATCGCTTCTCGCGCGTTCGCGTTCCTACGTGACGCGGCAGTTCTACTGCGGCGGTTCCTTCTTCGCAAGAGAATGGGAACGCGCCTGCCCAGTTGAATGCATGTTCGCGCAGGCCTTCGAGCAAGTGCCGGTGCGCGGATGGGGTTTCGCCGGGAAACCCGACGAGTACCGTGGTGCGCAGCACGATGCCCGGAATAGCGTCGCGCAACCGCGCCACCAGCGCGCCAAGGTCAAGGTCGCACGATGGGCGCTGCATCCGGCGCAAGACTTCTGGATCGAAATGCTGTACCGGCATATCCAGATACGGTACGACGCGCGGAGTCGCGGCCATGGCGGCGATCAACTCGTCCGTGATGCCGCCGGGATACGCATATAAACACCGAATCCAGAAATCGCCTTCGAGGCTACCCAACTCGCGTAGCAGACGCGGGAGCCGGTAGTCGCCTTGGTCGTGTCCGTACGCGGTGATATCCTGCGCGATGAGGTTGAGTTCGCGCGCGCCTCGATCCAAGAGCGTGCGCGCTTCTTCGAGCACGATCGCCGGCGGCACGGATCGTAGCGGGCCTTTCATCGCGGGGATCGCGCAAAACGCGCAACGATGATTGCAGCCGTCGGCGATTTTCAGATAGGCGTATGGCTTGCGATCCAAGGCCTTTCGAGGCAGCGCGCGATTCACTTCGACCGAAGGCGTTTCGCGTACCATGCAACGCGCGCCATCCGCCGCGCGAATCATCGCCGCCATCTCCGCAAACTGGCCCACGCCTACGATACCGTCGATCTCCGGAATCTCTTCGAGCAGTTCGGCGGCGTAGCGTTGCGCCAGGCAGCCGGCCACGTACAGCCGGCGCGGATTGGCGTCCCTTCGCTTCATTTCCGCCAGCGCCACAATCGCCTCGACGGATTGTTCCTTCGCATCGCCGATAAACCCGCACGTCGCAATAACCGCCGCATCGAGCGATATCTCGCCCGCGAAATCATCTGCGGCTACGACTTCGCATCCGCTCGATTCGAGCAGCCCCGCGAGATACTCGTTATCGACCGTATTTTTGTCGCAACCCAACGTAATCAAACCCACACGCATGAGAGGAATCCTTTGGAGGCTGTAGGAAGGGAGGCATTAGGCTTTAGGCTGTAGGCTGTAGGCACTTCCTACAGCCTACAGCCTAAAGCCTAAAGCCTAAAGCCTAATGCCTATTCACCCGACATCGATGCCTTCGCACATCAAGGCGACGCGGGCGGCGTCCTGTTCGGCTTCCTTCTTGCTCAACCCGCGCCCGCGCCCGGCGGGTTGGCCGCGCAGCTTTACTTCGACTTCGAACTTCTTGCGGTGATCGGGACCTTCGGACTGGACGACCGTAAACACGGGCAACGCGATGTGACGCCCTTGGCAATAGTTCTGAAGCCGCGACTTGAAATCCCAAATCTTGTCTGCCGCCAGTTCGCGGTCAAGCTCCGGTTCGAACACGCGAACCACGAAGTCCAGCGCCACATCCCAGCCACGATCCAAGTAAAGCGCACCGAGCATGGATTCCATACAATCCGCAAGAAGCGCCGCTCGCTGGCGTCCGCCCGAATGTTCCTCGCCTTTGCCGAGGCGTATCGCGGGAGCGATGTCGAGCCGTCGCGCGATGTGGGCCAAGCAACGCCGGTTTACAACCCCTGCGCGGACGCGGCTGTATTCGCCTGGCGTGCGGTCGGGCATGCGCGCATACAACCGGTGCGCGACGGCCAAACCCAGGACGGCATCGCCGAGAAACTCGAGGGCCTCGTAATCCCGGGCCGGTTTTTCCATATCCGCCGAGGCGTGCGTCAGCGCGCGGCTGAGAAGGGCGAAGTCTTCGATAGGCAAGCCGATCCGCACGGCGAGCGCGCGCAGTTGGTTCTCGCGCTCCCCGCCATTCATATCCGCAGATTCGAGTTTGGGCGTTTCTTCGTTGGAATCGCTCATCGTTCCGATAGGTTTTAGGCTGTAGGCTGTAGGCTGGAGGAAGGAAGCCGCCAGCCTCCAGCCTAAAGCCTACAGCCTAAAGCCTTCTAGTTGATCTCTCGATGTTCCATCTATAAGCAGCGCTCCATCGAGCGCGATGCGTCATAACTTGTTACTTGTTCAATTTCGAGGAAATATACTTGATCGCGTCGCCGACCGTTTCGATCTGATTGGCCTCGTCGTCGATGTCGATGTTGAATTCTTCCTCGAGCGACATGAGCAACTCGGTGACGTCCAACGAATCGCACCCCAAGTCTTCGATGAAGCGGGCTTCCAGCGTCACCTCTTCAGGTTTCTTGTCCTGCCGTTCGCAAATGATCCGACGTACGGTCTCCTCGACGTTCACGTTTTCCGCCATACAGTTCACCTCCTTTACCCAACAATGTCGATGGCAGACACAATCACACCCGCCACGTTCCGATAGGCTTTAGG
>CAIYET010000822.1 GCA_903925285.1 Candidatus Hydrogenedentota bacterium
CTGACCGTGCGCGATACCGGGTGTGGCATGGACGGCGAGACGATCGGTCACGTCTTCGAGCCGTTCTTCACAACGAAATCCGTTGGCGAAGGCACGGGGATGGGCTTGGCCATTGTGTATGGCACGGTTCATGCCCACGGCGGCGCCATCGCCGTCGACAGCACGCCGGGCCAAGGGACCACCTTTGATGTCTATTTGCCCCAGGTGCTTGCCGAGTGCCACAATGACGAGCAGGTGGATAAGTCCATGCCGGGCGGTGATGAACGTATCCTGCTCGTGGACGACGAACGGCCCATGATTGAGGTTCTCACGAAAGCGCTTACAATCTTGGGATATCAAGTGACTTCGTTCACCAGCAGCCAGAAGGCGCTGGAAGCCGTGCAAGCGGATCCGGGCTTGTTCGATTTGGTCATTACGGACTATACCATGCCGGAGATGACGGGAGAGCAGCTTGTCGTGAAGATACATGAGGTGCGGCCCGCCCTCCCAGTGATCTTGACATCGGGAGGTACTGATGGTGATATGGAGGAGAAGGCCTTGGGGTTGGGCTTCAGTGCGTTCATCAAAAAACCGGCGGCGTTGTATGTGATTGCGCAAACCGCACGGCGTGTTCTTGATAATTAGGAGTTAGGAATATCCCGGAGTATACATGAATGGAAAAAGAGGATCGCCCACCTGAGCGTGTGACGCCTTCGTATCGTGTGCTTGTCGTGGATGACGAAGCACCGCTTCGGGAGGTGCTCGCCCGGCAGATAGCCCGGCTGGGATACTCGTGCGACACGGCCGAGAGCGCTGCTGCGGCCCTCGAACTGCTGGCCACGTGCGACTTCGACGTGGCCCTCGTGGACGTGATGATGCCGGACACGGATGGCCTGGCCCTACTGTCGGCCATGAAGGCGGCCCATCTTGAAGTCGTTGTCGTCATGATGTCCGGTGCGGGATCGATCGGTGTGGCGGTCGCGGCGATGAAACAGGGCGCATTCGACTTCGTCGAGAAGCCCTTGAGTTCCGAATTGTTGAGCATGACGATCGAACGGGCCTGCCGCCACCTGGAAATCAGTCGTCATGCGCGCCAAATGGAAATCATAGCCCAGGAGTGGGAGGCCACGTTCAATGCCGTGCCCGATCAGATTGCTCTGCTCGACAAGGGGCATCGGTTCATCCGGGTAAACGCGGCGCTGGCTGAAGCCCTTGTGTGCACGCAGGAGGAAGCGATTGGGCGGTTGTGCTATGAATCGTTTCACGGTACGCACTGTCCGGCGGAGGGCTGTCCGCATGCGATGCTACTCGATGATGGTTTGGAACACACCAAAACGTTCTTCGATGAAAGGTTGAGCCGCCATTTCTTCGTCAGCACGTCCCCTCTGTTAAACAACGCCGGGCAGTTGATTGGCAGCGTCCACGTTGCGCGGGACATAACCCACCAGAAGCACGTCGAAGACGAACTTCGCAGGGCTAATTTGGAGTCGGAACGACTGTTGGCCTCGATGTCGTCGTTTTTGATCGAAGTGGAACCCGACTTGACCGTCTCTCGCTGGAATGTGGCGGCGGAGAAGACGTTTGGATTGCAGGCGTGCCAAGTCATTGGAAAACCGCTGCTTTCCTGCGGCATCGCATGGGACCGCGAGAGCATGGCCTCCGAGGCGGAGAAGTGGCTCGCGGCCAGCGGACCGATACGTCTCAACGCACTTCGGTACACGCGGCCCGATGGCGCCGAAGGCGTCTTGGGAATTACCGTCAACCCGATCCATGGGAACGAGAGTGAGCCCGCCGGCTTCTTTCTGCTGGGGACCGACATTACGGACCGCTTGCAGCTCGAGATGCAACTGGTTCAATCTCAGAAACTCGAGTCCATCGGGCAGCTTGCCGCCGGCATTGCCCACGAGATCAACACGCCCACGCAATTCATCGGCGATAACCTCGTGTTCTTGGACGAGGCATTTGCGGATCTCAATCGTCTGTGCGACACCTGCGGCAAGGTGCTTGAGGCTGCCAAGAGCGCGTCGTTGACCACCGCCGCCATCGACGACCTCGAAAACAAGTTCGCCGAGGCCGACCTCGAGTACTTGCAGAAGCAGATCCCGAGGGCGATCCAGCAGTCGCTGGGCGGGAACAAACGGGTGGCGTCCATTGTACTCGCGATGAAGCAGTTCTCGCACCCGGACTCAGCAGAGAAGACGCGCATCGACCTTAACGCGGCCATCGAAAGCACCATAACGGTCTCGCGAAATGAATGGAAATACGTCGCGGAGTTGACCACGGAGTTTGACGCCGGCCTGCCCGACGTCAACTGTC
>CAIYET010000823.1 GCA_903925285.1 Candidatus Hydrogenedentota bacterium
CCAGACGGAGCAACGTTTGGCGATAGAGCGGTTGTTGTGACAAATGGTAATGGCCAAGGCCGGGTGACGGAATACGGGTTGTGGGATATGACTAATCTGATGCTTCGTCGGCCTGTTGTTTGAGTAGGCTCTCGCGGATTTCCCGAATGCGTGTAAATATCTCCTTGAACAGATCCACAAGATCAGGATCAAAGTGTGTCCCTTTTCCACGTTCGAGCTCGGCGAGCGTATCCTCGACCTTCCACGCCTTCTTGTATGGGCGCACGGTGGTGAGAGCATCGAACACATCGCATATCGCCACGATCCGTCCAATCAACGGGATTTCATCACCTTTCAACGCACGCGGATAACCGGTGCCGTCCCATCGTTCGTGGTGGGTAAGGGCGATAATTTCGGCCCATTGGACTATTTCAGATTGGCTCTGCGAAAGAATCGCGCCGCCAATGGCGGGATGTCCTTTGATGATTTCGCGCTCATTCATATCGAACGGCCCGGGTTTGAGCAGGACGCGGTCGGGTATGCCAATCTTGCCGACGTCGTGCAGGGCGGCGGCGTTGAGCAACAGATCGCACTCCCGGTCATCGAGTCCTGCTGCCCGGCCAAGCTCGGCGGAATACAGGCTCATGCGCGTGATATGTAGACCTGTGTCCGTATCTCGGAATTCAGCCGCCCGAGCCAGCCGTCTCACAATTTCGAAACGGGAATCGTGAAGTTCCTTCGTGCGCTCGCGCACTTTCTGTTCGAGGGTGCGGTTGTGCTCCTCGATCGTCTCAAAGGCATTCTTCAGTTGCTGAGCCATGCTATTGAACGCCTCGGAAAACGTCCCCATAAAGTCTACACGCTGAGAGAAATCCCCTTTAGCGACCTGTTGGGTCTTCCACGTCAGGTGCCGAAGACTGGCATGCAGGTTCTTGAGCGAGTGAAGTATGTGTATCCGCCCCTTGGGCATCTCAAAATCAAGGTCGCCCTTGGACAATATCGCCGTGACCCTTGCCAGAGCATCGTACTCTGAGATGAAGTCGTTCACGTACTCGACAAGCTGCCGGATCTCGTTATCGGGGTAATCAGCAGCCAGTTGAATCGGGGAAGGAATTCTCCCCTTGAGCAGGTGGCTCATGGCTTCCGTAATCTTGTCAATGTCTTGTTCGTTTACGCTGAGCATCAGACACTATCTTTCACGCCACAGGTTTTACGTCAAACCGGCATACCCGATCTCCCGAACACCAACAATCCACCTCTTTCACTGTGAACTCCCGGTGCGTGTAGGCAGACAACAGCCCGGCGATGAAACCCTCGTCGTAGGTGCAGATTTCTTCATCGCAAACCGGAAGGCCTGAACAGTCCAGATCCTCGGCGACGGTCATAGTAAACGTGAGATTCTCCAGGTCGGCCTTCTCAATCCGAAGGATCCCCACGCCCAGATTCTTCAAGACTTCCTGAAGGTCTTCAACGAACTCGTGGAATTCGCCCCGCCTCGTGATGAGCCTCTGGAAGAAGTGCGTGCCCGCCGTCTTGCCGGCTTCGTAGAACACGCGGTTTGCCGCGGCAACCCCGAACTCCTTGATGAGCGTGTCTCGAAGTGTAAACTGCATCAGACGATAGACAGCAAC
>CAIYET010000824.1 GCA_903925285.1 Candidatus Hydrogenedentota bacterium
CGCGCCGCTCTACAGTACCGATAGCCGGAAAAAGTGGCAGTACGATATCAGGAAGATTAAGCAGCGGTATGGTGAGTCGCCTTATGTGACATGCGAGTACGGTCGTTGTCCGTTTCTGGCGGGATGTGCAAAACCCGGCGCGAGCTTCATGTCATTGCTGCCGCGAAAGAAATGGGAAATCCGGCCCGTGAGTCATTTACGAGTGACCGTCTCCCTTGAAGAATCGCGCCGAACACTGGAGGCAGCATTCAGGAAAGCCTATGAGAGCCGCGATAACGGCGTCTACGTGATCCGGACGGATACCGGCGTTGGCAAGACGCATGCCGTTGTGAATACCCAACTGGCGAATACGGCGGTGGCGTCGCCCACCCATGCTCTCAACGAGGAAACCTATGGCCGCTATTCCATGGGGCAGGGATTGCTGTGGCGCGGGTTGCCGCAGTTGCCGGAACAGTTCCAGCGGGAGATTGAGCATCGTCAGCGTTCTGGATTGGGCAAGGTAACGGCAATCGTCCGTGAATGGTTGGATTCGTACATTCCCGATGAATACCGCCAAGCGGAGCGGCAGTGTTATGAATACTTGCACTGCGTCCGCGAAATACGCCGCGCCGGGGTGGTCTTTCTTACGCATGAGAAGGTGTTCTCTCTCGTGAATCGCCATATCCGAACCGTCATCTTCGATGAAGATCCAATCTACAGCCTTTTGAAGACGACGGTCGTGCAGCGCGGGGACTTGAGCGTTTTCGTGATGTATCTGCGCGCCAAGCAAAACCCCACATTGCAACCCATTACTGATTACGTCCAATCGTTGTTGCTGACGGACGGGGGCATCAACGAACGGGTGGCCGCTTTCCGCCCGTCAATCGTCATGGGATTACTTCGCGACGACAATGCGCCGAAATTCCAATCGGCCGTATCGAGCATTTTCTCGTGTCACTTTTACCATAAGAATCGTGACGGGAACATAAGTTGCCTGGAACGGCGGGCATTACATTCCCAGAGGAAGCACATCATTCTCTCGGCAACGGCGAACGAGACTATTTACCGGAAGCTCTTTGGCAACAGGCTCCGATTCATCGACCTGTCCAACACGGAAACCAAAGGGGCTTTGGTGTTGCATCCCGAACAGAGCTACTCCCGCTTCAACATTGCGCAAGTGGGCAAGGAGGAGATGGCCAAAGCCGTAATGGGCCATGTAGAGTGGTATGGTCTGGACGGCGTCATTGTGTACAAGGCGTATGCAGAGGGACAGGGCGTGGAACGGTTCGTCGTGGGGACCAATGTGCCGGTGTTTTGCCACTATGGAGCGCAATACGGCCTGAACGGCTTCTCCGGCAAACGAATCGGCATATACGGCGTTCCGCATAAACCCGGCGATGTTTACAGGATGTACGGCAAGACCCTTGGCATCGACTGTGGCGATGAAATGAAGGTGTGCCAGATCGAGCGGAACGGGTTTGAGTTTTCGCTGTGGACTTATGAAAACGCCGACCTGCGGGAAATCCAGTTATGGATGCTGGAATCGGAACTTATGCAAGCCGTGGGGAGAGCACGGCTGGTTTCGAAACCCGATGCGGCGGTGCACCTGTTTTCCAATTATCCGCTGCCGGGTTGTGTCCTTGCCGACTGACAGGCGTGCCACGGGCGCGCACAACCGGCCTGTCTGCGGTGGCATCGGGGTGTCGTGTTTAGTGTTATGCCTGTCCGCAGTGTCGTCCTGTCGGCGATTGTAGAACGCTCGCGCTGAGCATGTTTCCCCCTTCCCTTTCCATCAACACCACCAGCGCCGAATGCTGCGTCCAGCCCCCCCCGCCCTCTGTCTTGCCACACTCATTTTGACCGCGTCAAACCTGGCCGGGGACAAACACTATGTAACCAAACAGTCGAGGCATTGGGCCTCAAACAGAGGAGTACTTAGAATGAATAGTGCGATCGAAGAAAGAGTAGAGCAACAGGAAGTAGTCAGCAACTCGGACGATGAATTCTGGAGCCGGCTGAATGCCACCTATACCAGCAACGAAAGGACAGGCGATTTTCAGGCCGACTTCTACTGGCCGACGAAAGACCGCAAGCTTTCTGAGACCGACGTGGTCGTAGAAATCATCGGCGGTAAAGTCTACACAGAAGGCGACCAACCCCGGCTTCACTTCCACCTGCGCCTACCGGCCCTGAATAAGACCGCCATCAAATCCTGCCGCCTGGTTCCCGATTCAATGCGCTTCTTGCGGATGGACATGGAGCGATTGGGCATTTATATCGATGACCTTCGCAAGTTAGGGGCTGCGGTAAAAGAGTTAGTCAATCAGCCCATTCAGGCACGGTTGTATTTCAACGAGAAGACCGGTTGGCAGGATCTGGACTTCATGGGCTTGGTCCCCTCCAATGCCCTGCCGAAAACAGCGTCGTTGGAAAGAAGAGGTCCAATCGATCCCGACACAGTCGATTGGGGCGGGATAGCCTAGGAACCATGGAGTGACCGCGATGGACTATGTAAACGAAACCGAATTGATGGAGCGCCTGAAGTTGAGCCGATACACGTTTTGGCAATTGCGCCGTGATGGTTTGCCATTCCTGCGGATAAGGGGGCGCATCCGTTACGAGCCTGTCCAAGTCGATGCGTGGCTCAGAGAACATTGTCAAGGCCAACAACCTGTATCTACGCCCGTCATTCTGCATCAACCGCCATCAACAGATCTCCGCACACCTGTCGAGGACAAATAAATGTAGGCCACAGATGAGGCCAAGTTATGAGGATTGAAGAATGAACGATTACTTGACCGAAACAGAGCTTGCGAAACGATTGAAGGTTTCAAGGCAAACGTTGTGGACACTCCGAAAGAACGGCCTCCCGTACAGAAAAGTCCGTGGAGTAATTCGGTATGTGCCTGAGGAAATTGATGCTTGGCTTGCCGTTCACTGCCAAGGTAAAAGGTTGTCGCAAGACGAAGAATAGGAGTGATAAACATGAATGACACAATGAATGCCATTCTCAAAGAAGTTCCAGAAGGCGAATACGTGGTTGATATCATTGAGATGCAGAGCGCCATCGACCGAAAGGACAGAACCGTCGTGACGTGGCTGCTGAAGATTGTTGACGGTCAATTTGCAGGCTGTATTCTGCCGAAGAGATTCTACATGGTCACCCAAAAAGTGACGGAGTTCCTGAAAAGGGAATTGCGCATGGTTGGCGTAGATGCCAACTCCCCGGAGGAATTTGAGGCCAAGAAGACGGAAGCCTACGGAACACGTATCCGCTTAACGGCCACGACCAATGACCAAGGCTATCGGGTCTATTACGTGAAGGAAGTTATTGGGAAGGGCGATATGCCACAGTCGACGACAGCCAAGAAGACAGGCTGGTAAGAACATCATGAGTTATCCAACAGCTTTCCCAGTTCGAGATGCCAACTCGTCAAGGACTGAGACTCGCCGCGGCGGCCACCCCGTGGATGTAGTAGCGCAGGTGGCCTTCATGAGGCAAGGTATGCAGATTTTGCCGTAAATCTGCATGGGTTGGCAACCCTCAGGTGCCGTGGCGATGGTCGCAAGAGTTGGACTGCATTTGACACACTTGCTTCTTGGAAATGATTTGGAGAGCTTTCTCATATTACAGTGAGAGGGCTCTTTGAATCACGTCATGGAACCTTCCAATGGCCCTTTCCCAACAGTCCCATCTCCTTGCCACTTCTCCCGCTGAAATCCCGTCCTTGTCCACCCGCACGACTGCCTTTGAAAGCATCAAATCCTGACATCATCGTGAAACATCCTGTTTCCAAACGTTCCTATTATTTCCGCGCCACCCCGCCCGCCCACCTGAGTCCGAGTCTATTCTTTCCACTCCAAATCTCCCCGCCAAG
>CAIYET010000825.1 GCA_903925285.1 Candidatus Hydrogenedentota bacterium
CGCGTAGTCTTGACCGATCTGATCGCTGTCCACACTGGTGTAGGTCTTGTATTGCGGCACGAACGTGTAGCCCGCTAGCACCGGCACCGCCGTCGCGCTGAAACCATAGTTCACCGTCGCGGTGTAGGTGCCGACCGCGATCGTTACCGGATTGCCCGGCAGGCCGGAAATGGTCACGCCTTCGAAGCCGACGCCGCCCGCGGTCACCGTCCCGGAAATCGTGTAGGTGATAGCCGTCGCCGTGTAGTCCTGGCCGGTCTGATTGCCGGTCACGTTCGTGTAGGTCTTGTTTGGCGGCGCGATGGTATAGCCGGCCCGGGTTGGCGTCGCCGTCCCGCTGAACCCATAGTTCACCGTCGCGGTGTAGACGCCGCTGCCGTTCGTTGACGGATTGCCCGGCAGACCGGAAATGGTCACACCCGGGAGGCCGACGCCACCCACGGTCACCATCCCGGAAATTGTGTAGGTGATGAGCGCCGCCGTGTAGTCCTGGCCGGTCTGATTACCGGTCACGTTCGTATAGGACTTGCTTGCCGGCGCGAACGTATAGCCTGCCAGCGTTGGCGTCGCGGTCCCGTTGAAGCCTTCGAACACCGTCGCGGTGTAGACGCCGCTGGCATTCGTCACCGGATTGCCCGTCAGACCGGAAACGGTCACGCCTTCGAGGCCGACGCCGCCTACGGTCACCGTGCCGGCAATCGTGTAGGCGGCCAGCGTGGCGTCGATCACGATGGCTTTGCTCCCACCCAACGAATCCGGCGTGTTCAGCGCCGGGAGTGTCAATACGGCGTTGTTCGTTGCCATGTCCTTCAAGGAGGCAGTACCCGTCAAGGTCAAGGCGGTCGTGCTCAGGTATTCGAGGTCGAGCGACGAGTCTCCCTCTTGCACCGTGTAGTTGAAGATGAGCACTTCCATGCTACTGCCGCCCACGTAGACGGCCTGCTGGTCCGTGGTCCCCGTCTCGAGTTGCAGTTGCGCAGACCCGCTGCCCGGGGCATACGTCACCGGCTCGCTGAACGTGACGTCGATAGGCACGACTTGGCCGGTGTTATAGGTCCCATCGGCCAGGCTGCTGGTCACACTCAACACCGCTGGCGCAACATCGTCATAGGTCCGGTTCACGGTGTTGGACTCGAGATTGTATGTTCCGGTATCGTCCATGAGTGCGCCCGCGGGCACCGAGCAGGAGAACGTGAACACGCCTGGACCGCTGGGCACAAGGCTGAACGAATACGACGTGCCGCCGCCCGTGAAATCCGAGACTGCCGCGTTGCTGCTGCACTGGATGTCGCCCGAGAGAACCGCGATCGGTTCGCTCAAGGTCATCGCGACCGCGACCGGCCCGTTGACGGTGGGCGGTGCGGTGCAGCTCAGTGTCACGGTCGGCGTAAAGTCCACCCTGAATCCGCCGAGGTCGCCTGCGGCCGCGATATTGCCGACCGTGTCCCTCACCTGGCCGGACTGGAGCGAGATGGTATAGTCGCCCTCGTCGCCCACATCCCACGTACCGTCCCGAGCCGGGATCCGGTACGTTGCGGTCACGATGGTATCGTTTGTGGGCGGATCGGACGACACGAACGTCGCAAGCCTGTCGTACCCGTTCGCACACGTCACGCGGATGTCCAGATTGTCCAAGGTGCTGACCTTCACCGCCGAGTCGTCGATGTATTGCACCGTGAATACATAGACCGCCGGATCCGAAGTCTCATTCACGTTGGGCGTGGAGCCGGTCTCCGCGACCGGCGGGTCTGCATCAATCAGAAATGGGCCATAATCCAGCGTCCCGCCCGCCAAGGCCTCACCGTTGAACGACTGCAGATGCAGGTAATAAGAGCCGCGTCCTGTCGGGTTATACATCAACGTCCCCGTAGTCCAGTCCGCTTCCGTGCCCGCGAATCCGTAGGTCGCATTCGAGTTCCACGCGTACTTGAACTTGATCGCCATGTACGCGCCGCCCCCGTGCGTCCCCGCGCCGAATCCCGCCGGGTTCGAAAACGTGAACGTCGTTCCGCCTATGTACAGCGTACCGAGGGATTTGTCGCAGGCGATGTTGTTGCCGATGGACGGCGGACCACATAGCGTGTATTTCGAGGCCGAGGTGACCGTCGTCGTGATAGATTCGCCGTTCCGGGATTGGGCGGAGAAGGTGTATTGGGTGTTCGGCGTGAGGACCGAGGAGGTCCACGGGCTTGCGTTTTGCGGCCATCCCGAGTTGGTTGCCCCGGTTGTGTTCGCGAGTTGCAGGCCCGACGTACCCGACGTAAGGTTGCTGGGCGTGCTCGTCGCGGCTACGGTGATGGTGTTCAGCCCGACGGCCGAAAACGCCAGGCCGGCCACCGGCTCGATCGCCGTGTATTTGGCCGCCGAAGCCGGTGTTGTCGTCACGGAGGCACCATTGCGCGATTGACCGGTAAAGACGTATTGCGTGTTCGGCGACAGGCTCGAGGATGTCCACGGCGTGTTGTTCTGCTGCCACGCCGAGATTTGCGTCATCGTCGTGTTCGCGAATTGGAGGCCCGAGGTACCGCTGGGCAGGTTGCTGGGCACGTTACTGGACGCCACACTGATGGCGGTCTGCCCAACGGCAGAAAACGTCAACCCCGAACAGGCTTCGATCAGTGTGTATTTCGAGGCTGAGAATGCCGTTGTCGTGACGGATTCGGCATTCCGCGATTGGCCGGAGAAGGTGTATTGCGTGTTCGCCGAGAGGCTCGAGGAGGTCCACGGATTGTTGTTCTGCTGCCACCCAGAGAAAGTTTGAGGGGCCGTTGTTTTGGAGAATTGCAGACCCGACGTTCCCGACGTCAGGTTACTGGGCGTGTTCGTCGAAGCTACCGCAATGGTGGTCTGCCCGACGGCTGAAAACGCCAAGTCGGCCACCGACTCGATCAGCGTGTATTTGGACGCTGAGACCGGTGTCGTGACCACGGCGGCGCCGTTGCGTGATTGGTCGGTAAAGGCGTATTGCGTGTTCGGCGACAGGCCCAAAAATGCATACGGAGAGTTATTATGCTGCCACGAAGAGGTAACTATCGGGAGCGTCGTCTTCACGAATTGCACTCCCGAATTACCCATGCCGAGATTGCTCGGCGTGTTAGTGGACGCCACACTGATGGCGGTCAGCCCAACGCTGGAAAACGTCAATCCAGAACAGGCTTGGATTAGCGTCCAGTCCGAGTAATTCGTGGTTTTCGCGCTGTCGCCACCGGAGTTGGTTGCGCAGACCTGGAACGCATATTGGGCGTTCACATTCAGAATGCTGTGTTGCCACAAGGTGACGCCTGCCGCTGTCGTTGTCTGCAACGTGGTTGGCGGTCCCACGCCCGGATCGTCGTACACTTTGAACCCTGTCTCATCGCTCGAATTGTCTTGCCACGTCCACGTGATCGCGGTCAAGCGGATAAGCGTCGCCCCGGGATTGCTCGGCGGCGCGGGCAGCGGGAGCGCATAAGTTATTACCACCAGTCCATCACCCGATCGGAATCCCTCCGCGTAAATGGTGTTTGAGCCGTTGAAGAAACTGATGCCGCCTCCTCCTCCGCCGGCAATCGATGAACCAGACGAGGACCCTCCACCCCCTCCAGTATAGCCACCGCCGCCGCCGCCGCCAGTGCTACTGGGATAAGCATCGCCGCCATACCACGCCTGTCCTGCTGAAGCGGGTCCAATCGTGGCGCCAGCCCCACCATCGCTTGGCGTTGCTTTACTTCCACAGCAGGTAGCATCGAAAACACCCATGGAGGTCCCCGCGCCGGCAGTGTACCCACCCCAGCCACCGCTATCGTTGCTCGATCCGCTGGCATAACCCGCTCCACCGCCACCACCGCCTACTACCTCTCTAAAGTTAGTGCTCCTCCTCACGTCCGACGCTCCACCACCGCCGCACGAACCCGCCAATCCGCCCGCTCCACCGCCATTGAAGCCGCCTGCCGGGGAACCGCCTTGACCTCCAACATATACGCCCAAGATCTCTCCTGGCGTCACGTCCAGCGTCGTGGCCATCCTTCCACCTTTTCCACCTGTTCCGGTCGTGGAACTTCCGCCCTGAGCGCCATGGGCTTCAGCGGTTATCGAGGTGACTCCGGATGGCACCGTGAACGATTGAGCAGCGCCTGTGTAGTTAAACGTCACTGTCACTACTTGTGCTGTCAAGGGCAGCGTCGCCGCCGCGGCAAGAACCAGAAACATCGTCTTCATTTCGTGCATCCTCCACATTACGTCTCCTACAGAGGTAATCCCCGCCGGAACGCGTATGGCAAAATTGGGCTTGCTCCGCCGTTTCGGAGGCGGGATTCTCCCCTCTAACTTTTTTTGCCAACGGCAGTTCCGCGGGGATTATGCTTATGGAAAGTGTTCGGACCTTAAGGTCGCAAGGCTCATGACGTGTGCGACAGTGTCTCTCGAAGGACCAAGTGTTTCGCATGATGCTCCCGGAGGGGCGTGTCCTATTGAGTGACGCCCAACGTCAACGACTGGCGAAGAGAAGCAAGGCTATCGGCCGTGATTGACACTAACCGGGGGTACAACGTCACCCAAGTGAATCGATAGCGCAACGCAAGGAGGCTGACCGTGCCACACTTACGACACAAGGTGAAGACCTGCAACAGGCTCTGGCCGCACAACGAGAGTTGAATGAACGCCCGGCGAAGTACGAAGTAGAATGCGAGATTGTGAGCAAACAACGTGATTCGCTTGGAGCCGACCACCAGATGGTTGAACTTAAGGGAGACTTCAAGGGGCTTTTCTCCGGAATCCAATTCAAGTATACCATGGGAGAAGACACCATCTATTACCCCGACACGAGTTCCCCGTTTCAAGTACTGCCCAGAAAGACCCTTGTGATATTCGACGGCGAGCGCTATGCGCAATTCGACATGGACCGCAAACACGCACACATCACGCGAGGTGTCCCCAGGGGGGCCATTCTGCCTGGTCATTCGTGGCGGACTCTGTTTGGAAGGCCCGTTTCGGACTACTTGGCAAGGCCCGACACGAAGAGCTTGGGACAGAGCGAATTCAACGGCAAGAGCTATGAAGTGTTTGAAACGCGCGACTCGGAGGTCGCACCGGGCCAAGTTATGGCATTTCGTTTTTGGCTGGATGTCCAAAACTCTTGGTATCCCATCTGTATGGAAGCCTGTGATGTCCTCGAAGACGGAACACTGAGCCTTGCTGAATCGTTCAAGACCGTTCGCTTGGGCCACACAGGGGATGGCACGCCTTATTCAGCGGAATGCAATGTTGTTGACCACACCGGGAGAAGACGGCAAGCGGGTGACAATGCTCGAACGCACCTATCGCTGTACCCGGTTCGAAACAAACGTCAACGTGCCGAGCGATGCGTTTGCCATGACGTTTCCCGACGGAATCGAGGTGGACGATGACACGTCAGGACCACATTAGCTGACGGAGTCTCATGTAGGAACTTAGAGAGACAACCACACCTGGCGCCTGGCGGCGGGATCCTCTTTGCCAAGAGCATGCCGGCGGGGATTATTATGTGTACGGCAAGAGCAAGAAAGAGAAGAGCAGGTAGAAAGGACGCCGTAAATGACCCCAGTAAGTCTGTTTCGGCTCAACGCATTTGTGACCATTATCGCGTTGGCTGGGCTGGTTTCTTGCGCCACCGGTGGAAAGCAGGAAGCGTCCAAGGCGGAAGACGAATTTGGCGTGGCAACAGGAGGCCATCCTCCAGCGATTCCCCCGGGCTTTAGGACAAAGGAAGAGTTTTGGGCAGCGGCTACGGCTGGTACACTCGATATGGTTATGGTTGACCCCCCCCATGCCGTTGCCTGACGGGGTCGTCGAGACTAAGGATATCGTGTATGGTCAGGCCGGCGACAAGAAGTTATTGCTCGACCTGTACCAGCCGGTACACCTTGACAAGCCCGCTCCCGCTCTAATTCTGATTCATGGTGGGGCCGGGTACAGGGAGACGGGTTGCCGGGCATTTTACCGATACTACGGAATCCGCTATGCGAAGCGCGGCTATGTGGTCGCCTGTGTCTACTATCGCTATCCCAAGGAATATCCTTTTCCGGCGCCTCTCCATGATGTGAAATGTGCAGTGCGTTGGGTGCGCGCCCACGCAAGCGACTACAAGATCAATGCGAACTCCATCGGCGCGATGGGGATCGCGACAGGCGGCTACCTTGCCATGATGCTAGGGTACACGTCAGGCGTTGCCGAATTTGAAGGCGATGGTGGCTGGGCAAACGTGAGTAGCCGGGTCCAGGCAGTAGCCAATCTGTACGGGCCATCCGACCTCGCCCAGCGGGACATTCGGGATACCGAAATCGCCACGGAGCTTATGGGTAAGAGATATGAAGAATCCCCCGCGCTGTATGAACGGGCTTCGCCTCTCCGTTATATTATCAACAAGGCCGCGCCGACCCTTATCCTTCACGGAACCATCGACACGACAGTGTCCGTGGCGCAGTCGGATCGGCTCGCTGCCACATTGAAGGACAACGGCGTGCCGTTTCGATACGAGAAGTTCAACGGCTGGCCGGAATGGATGGATGAAGCGGTTGTTGTTGGCACTCGCTGTCAGTGGTTTATGAACAAGTGGTTCGAGAAGTATCTGCCAAAATTGCCGTGGTCGAAGGAATCGGCGTGCTGGGAACGGCCCTTTCCACAGTCCGAAATCGTTCCAGTCCGATGAACTGAGGTTCACCATCAATGAGTATCGGGGGAACCCTTCCCGTCTCAGCGGCGAAACGGTTTGACGGAGCCAATCTCGAAGGTCATCGCAGATTATCTGGCATGGGGTAAGGCGCAAGGCGGAAGAGATGGCCGGCCCTGGGACGATCAAAATGCTCTGTTGAAGACGGGGTATCTCGATTGGTGGGTTAAGAAGCTTCATCTCGACGTGTTGGGCGATATTCAATTAGGCTCGGTTGAGAAAGTCGTTGGGAAGCTTGTCGAGGCGGGAAAACTCGCACCGAAGAGCGTCGCCCTGCGAGTTGAGCCGTTGCGCTGCCTGTGTCTTTGGGCCGTCCGGCGGGGTTTGCTTCCTGCAAATCCTCTGGCTTCGCTGGGAAAGATAAACTCTCGCCCCCAAGACCCGCACCGAGCGCTGGCTGACGACGAGATCGCAAGCTTGCTAAAAGGGGCGCCACCGCATCATCGCTTGTGGTACGAGGTTACCCTGCAGACGGGTTATAGAGTTTCCGAACTTCGTGCGCCACGAGTTCGTGATCTCGATGCTGCCGGCTCCACGCTGCCACTTGGAGCGGAGTTCACAAAGAATCTCAAGGATGCGTGACAACCGATCACGGAAGACTTCGCCAGAAGGCTAGCGGCGTTGGCACAAGGGAAACGGGATGATGCGCAGGTGCTTGACATCCCTTCATCGAAGGCGTGGCGGATTTTCAAGGATGACTTGAAAGCCGTCGGCATTCCGACAGAAACGAACGAGGGCAAAGCCACCACGCACAGCTTAAGAAAGAGCTATGTCAACGCCCTCATTCATTCCGGCGCGGACGTGAAAACAGTCATGGAACTTGCTCGACATTCATGCGCAAGTCTCACGATGGAAGTTTACGCGAGTGCAGATAAAGCGCGTTTGCGTCAAGCGGCTGAAGCTGCCGCAAGACACATTGAGGACACTTTGGCGCTTCGGCCGTGTTGCTCATATGTTGCGCAGGCGGAAACGGGCGAAAAGCGGAAAGTCGCAAGAAAAGCCCTGCCAAGGAGTTACATGAGTAGTGAAATGGTCGGGGCGACTGGATTTGAACCAGCGACCCCTAGACCCCCAGGAATCTTCCATGGCGGAAACATACGGATTCATGGGGATTCTTCGATGTCTCAAACCGTATCAGACCCCACTTGTCCGCCATTTTTCGATGGTCATGGGGTACAAAATAGGGTACAGCCGAATCGCATGTTTCGGTTAAACGTCAGTGGCAATCACAAATTGAGCGGGTGTTCTATTTCTCCTTCTTCTTCTCGTTATTCTGCTTCCGTTTTTCCATGAGCGTAAGCTCGGCCTTCTTCGACACTTCTCCCTTTCCCGTGTCACCCATAATCACAGTTCCTTGATCCGCAGGTTCCGGTACTCCGCTAGGGCGTGGTGTTGCGTGAGCCCGATGAAGCCCTGCCGCGCACGATTCTTCATAGGTTCGAGATCGGAATAGGTGACGTGATGGACCACTTGACTGTTCCACTTGACTATTATTTCATCTCCCCTGCAAGTGACCTCGTATTCGTTCCATTCACCGGCTTTCATGACGTGGGCGTCGGGCGGACGCATATCATACAGCGCTCCGCACGATTCTGTGGTGGGTGTCAATTCTGCCGGATCGCCAAAGATCTGAACCTCGAATCCCGTCCTCGAGTTACGGCCTACCGGCGTCGTGCGGAACCAGAAACCGTTGTTGCCCTTGTCGGCGATGCGGAACTCGCCGCGGAACACGAAATCCTTGTACGTCTTCCACGACCGCGCCCAGCCACTGGACGGCCCCACCATTTTTATCGTGCCGTCCTCGACGATGAACTCTCCCGGCTTTGTCACTTGCACCCAACCGGATAGATCTCTGCCGTTGAACAGCGAAACAAAGCCGTCCCCTTTCTCGCCCGGTTTGAGCGAAAACGTATCTGCGGCATCCGGCGGCATCGAGGTGAAATGGGCCTTCTGGTAATTGTCCACGGCATCGAAGAGGGCAGACAGCAACGGCGCCACCTGCGCTCCATCGGCCACGGCAAACCCGGCGTGGCCATCAGCGAGCGCCTTGCCCACCGCGATCTTCAATGCGTCCCCCGTCAGAGCCTTCGCATCAACGATCTCAACGGTGGGCGCTTCCACACCGGCTGTAGCAACGCCGGGACTCGTCGAACGCGCCACAATCATTTTGATCGGGGAATTGTCCGCCAACAACTGCTTGTTGGCATCGGGTGATGAGGCACCGGCGGCGACGATTTGCTTTGCATCCTCTTTTTGCACGGCGGCCCCGATTCCTCGGGCCAGTTTGATCCCGTCGCCAAAAGCAGCATCCTCGCATCGATCCGTGGCGCACAACACAAACCAATTGTCTTTTCCAAACGTCTTCTTGAACAGAACGGCCGCGTTTTCATAGGCCATGGCGCTGGTCAGCTTGCATGCGGGATCGAACAGTACGACAACAGGCAGTATGTCCAACCCGTTTACGACATCGAGGTCGTGTTGCATCCGCCGCTGGTCTTCTCCGGCAATAGAACCGCCATCCGGCGCGAAAAATGCGAGGCCAGGTGCCTGCGCGACCAACAGCACCGCCGACACCCCGTTCAGCGGGTATTCACGAATCGACAACGCCAAGTCTTTGCCGGGTTCCGGTGGCGCCGCGATAATTCCGGAGAGGTTCTTGTATTGTCCCCACACGGCGACCCCATTTTTGATGGCCACCGAACCCGGCCACGCATGGGCTCTTGCAGTCGCCAAGCCCGTCATTAGGAGACACATCACTATCACGATTCTTCGCATGTTGAGTTCCTTTCGCCTAGACCTCAATATACTATCTGACAGCTTGGCGGAAACCAAGGTGGCATTGGCCCGTGGTTCCCGAAAACTCGTCCTTATTGATGGGCAAGGTCTCGCGGGGCGAATCGCCTTGCGAGCGAAACAATCGGAGGCACAAGAATGACCGTATTTCAAGCATGGAGCGCGTTGGGGACCTGCGTATTTTTCGTGCTGCTCCTGTCATGCATAGCGGACAGCGCGCACGCGGCAGAGACTACCGATCCTTCCCTTCGGTGGAAATTGGAGGACGGCAGGTGGAGCGAGGAGCGGGCAAACGCGTGGTACGCGCGGCAGGGTTGGCTGGCGGGGGCCGATTTTGTACCCAGCACCGCCTCGAACCAACTGGAGATGTGGCAGGCGTCAACGTTTGATCCGGACACGATAGACCGGGAGCTGGGCTGGGCTGAAGGCGTCGGCTTCAACGTCATGCGCGTGTTCTTGCACGATATGGCTTGGAAAGCTGACCCCTCGGGGTTCGAACAGCGGGTCGATCGGTATCTTTCAATCGCGCACAAGCACGGCATCAAGACGCTGTTCGTCCTCTGCGACAGTTGCTGGGACCCACGGCCGAAGCTGGGCCCACAGGAGGAGCCTGTTCCGGGTTTGCACAACTCGCGCTGGGTGCAGTCGCCGCATATCGACATCCAGCAGAGCCCCGCGCGGTATGAGGAAGTGAAGGTATACGTGGTGGCCGTTTTGACGCGCTTCAAGAACGACGAGCGCGTGCTGGGCTGGGATCTCCTGAATGAACCGGGAAATTTCTCACGAGATTACGATGAAGGTTGGAAGGAAAGCGACAAACAGGCGGCGCACCTTGTCCTGCTGGGCAAGCTGTTCCATTGGGCGCGCGAGGCGAATCCATCGCAGCCGCTGACGGCCGGGCTATGGAGCGCGGTGGGACAACGCGTCGAGCATGTTTCGCCGCTCGACAAGCTCATGCTCGAACGCTCCGACATCGTCTCCTTCCACACCTATGACACGCTCCCCATGACGCGGCAGGCCGTCAAGTGGCTGAAGAACGCGGGGCGGCCCATTATCTGCACCGAATACATGTCGCGCGGTTCCGGCAGCACGTTCGAGACCATCATGTCCCACTTCAAGGAGGAGAACATCGGGGCCATCAATTGGGGCTTGGTCAGCGGCCGTTCACAGACCATTTATCCGTGGAGTTCATGGAAAAAGCGCTGCACGGAAGAGCCGAATCCATGGTTCCACGATGTGTTCCGCAAAGATGGCACGCCGTACTTGGCCGATGAGGCCTCGTTGATTCGTAAGCTTACCGCTGCGGGCGCTACGAAGGCTACCGGGGCCGATTATCCAGTGCAACCCGTGCCGTTCACATGCGTCAAGCTGGACGATACGTTCTGGAAGCCACGCATTGAGAAGAACGGGACGGTTACGGTGCCGTATGCGTTTACACAATGCAAGTCGCGAATCGATAATTTTCGCAAGGCCGCGAAACTTGCGCCGGGACATTTCGAGGGCTGCCCGTTTGACGACTCGGATGTTTACAAGGTGATGGAGGGCGCGGCCTACTGTTTGGCGACGCATACGGACCCG
>CAIYET010000826.1 GCA_903925285.1 Candidatus Hydrogenedentota bacterium
TCATCAACAGGATGTCTTTGAAACCCTCAAGGTTCACGCCCAGCAAGGCGGCCTTTGCCTCGTCATGGGAGAGCCCGGAACCGGCAAAAGCGTCATCAAACACGCGATGCTCACGCACGATCCCAAGCGCATGATCACACCGGCCATCGCTCGCACGTTGCACACGTACACCAACACCCTGCACATCCTCTGCGAGGCCTTCCAGATCGAAACCACGGGCCGCGACGCCACCTGCGAAAAGCTCCTCATTGAAGCCGCCCGCAAGGTTAATCAGGATGGCAAAATGCTCGTCCCCATCATCGACGACGCGCATCTCATGGAGGTCGAGTGCCTGCGCAAGTTGCGCCTCCTGTTCGAGGACTTCCCCAAGAATCACAACCTGATCCTGTTTGCCCAACCGTCCCTCATGCACAAGCTCCACCTCACCGTCAACGAGGACATCAAAAGCCGCGTCACCTATTCCGTCAAACTCCCCCGCCTCAACCCGGACGACATGAAAGCCTTCATCTACGCCCAGTGTGATGTCGTGGGACTCGGGCACAATGCCTTCAGCGACGAGGCCGTCGCGCTCATCGTACGCTCCTCCGAAGGCATCCTGCGGCGCACCCGCAACCTCTGCATCTCCGCCATGCTCGAAGCCGTCCGTGACCGCAAACAGGTCGTCGGCATCGAACAAGTCAACCGCGTCCTGATGCAGCCCCACTGGAGGAAAGACCATGACCTGGACCCCCTCTGACGTGTCGCGCCGTAGTTGGACGAAGGCGGATATCCGGGCCGCCCGCCAGATTCCGCTCCAGCCGGTCCTCGAACAACTCGGGTACCGGCTCGAACCCCGCGCCAACGACAACTACGCCATCCTCGGCCAAAAATGTGGCGAGATCCTCATCAAGGACCATTACTGGCACTGTCCCGGAAAAGAACTAGCCGGCAACGCCATTGACTTCATCATGCTCATCCGCGGGGGCACCTTCCATGAGGCCATGCAACTGCTCACCCAGCCAGGGCGGTCGTAAAAAGCAAATACCGATATGATCGCTTTGGAAAAACCGCAGCAGAAATCGACGCGTCCAACCGTCCGTGGCCGTCGTAACACGCACACACCGGTACGACGGCAGCGGCAAAAAGGAGGATTCTGTACGACCGCAACGGGGACTTTTTACGATAGCACCGCAGGAATCTGCGGCGTTTTACACAGGTTTAATTCGGGAATGGCGTACGGAAATAATGTTGTCGGCAACAGGTATCTGACTCGGGCGACCACGCCCCTTGGCATCCGTCAACCCCGCCATGCCCTGCCTGACAAACCGCCCCTCCCATTTGCCTACGATCCGCCGGCGCACGCCGACCTCATCGGCTGTCGCCGCCTGCGACAGACCGTTCGAACGTGCGAGAATGATTTTCGCACGAAGAACATCCCGCTGCGCGCTGGTAGAAGAGGTCACGATCTTTTTGAGTTCATTCCGCTGCGCGGAATCCACTTCCAGAATACCAATAGGTCTACTCATGCAAGAAGAATACACCCAAACCTGAATTATGTCCACCTAATTAACGAACATTACACTAGCGGA
>CAIYET010000827.1 GCA_903925285.1 Candidatus Hydrogenedentota bacterium
ATCTTCAGTTTTTCTGCCCTTGCCCCCGGATTGCATTATCAGGCTTATTGTCTGTTGAACGAACACGGACCATCGCCTGCTTGGTGGACTAGCCTCCAGGATTCCCTGGCACGAGGAGAGCAACATGCTGCTGAAGGCCAGTGCATCAAGTCTACTTTTCGGAAGAGGAACAATCTTAATGAGCCCAGATCGCCTGCCACCTCGACCGATTCTCTGGAGCAGGGCTGACGTATCCGGCGGCGCACCGACCAGCACAATAATGTCAACATCACCAATGTCGATGCCCACCTCCAGGGTTGATGTGGCTACCAAGACGGCGTCACGACACTGTGAAAACATCTGCTCAGCTTCTTCTCTTTTTGACTTGTCCAGACTGCCGTGGTGGCCCGAAACATAGATGTTGCGACGGTTTTCGAAAAAAGTGGAGAGATCAGCAGATAGGAGGTCGCACAATTTACGAGATGGTACGAATACGAGTACTTTCCTCAAACCATCTCGAGCAGCGTTCTCAATGGCGCCCCATATGAATTCCACAAGTTCTTCTTCAGATTTCAAGAGGGAGTCGAGCATGTCTTGAATGGCTGCAAGCCCGTCGGATGATCGTATGGGCTTCCACTGGCGGGGTGGACCAGGGGCATACATTTCTATTTCTCGATCGCCGCCCACACGGATCACTGTTGCAGTAGGCCCTAGAAGTCGATTGGCCAGCGAGGAGGTATGCGAGACCGTGGCACTCCCCGCGCAAACCTGGACGTGTTCGCTCGCGACCCACCCTTTCTGAAATGCATATTTTTTCAACCTCTTGAGGCGGGCCACCAGCCAGGCCACATGTTCACCTCGGGCAGAGTTTTCGTAGAGATGTGCTTCATCGAGGAATACGGCATTAACCTTTGCAAGCAGGTGCCCAACTGGAGACCCGTTGATCCTGGTAACGTTATTGGCAAGCATGGAATCGAATGATTCCGGTGTCGTGATAAGCATGTGAGGCTTACGCCCCTTATCGCCGTGATCGGACGTCTGCCGACCGCACATCCAGCCTGTCTCCGAGAGAGGCCCGTGTAGGCGATTGAAGAGATCATTCACGAGAGCCCTTGTCGGAGCAACGACGAGGATTTTGATACCGGATTTGGTTTCAGACGATTTACGGCTCTGCAGCCTTGCTACCAGAGGAGCGACGATGGCCTCAGTCTTTCCTGAAGCGGTGGCAGAGGCCAAGAGAACGTCCTTGCCCGACAATATCGGGGCGACAGCCCTCCTTTGAACCTCAGTCAGGGACTTGAATCTTCCCATGAAAGGCGCTGCTGCAGTACCCAGCATCTTCAGGATTTCACGGTCGGATACCACGGCTCCTCTGTTCATGCTTCAGCCAAAGCGCCCTTGTCCTTATGCGAGGACTGCCCAAGAACCAGGTCCATGCGTTCTATTGCACTTCGGACAAAGCGACGAGTCACTGCGTTTGGATTTCGCTGGTGATGCCCAAACAACTCATCGAAGAGCTGATCGGAGAAATGTCCATCCATATGAGCGGTTTCAACATCGTAGGCGTCTCCGTAAAGAGCCAACAACCGATTGAGGAGTAATCGGAAATCCTTCTCGTCAGGAGATGGGACCTTAATGTGCCGAATCTTCTTCCCAAAACAGTCAAGGATATCACGCACGGGATCTTTTTCGGCCTCTATTGAGGGGTCGCCTGGGGCTGCAGCAAGAGCAATCAACAAGGGGATCTTGGTAAGTTTGCGGAATTCAGTCAGCAATTCTCTGCGGCGACTAATGGTTCTCCAATCGCTTTGGGTGCCATATGCCGAAGATGCGTATTCGACATCCAGCTCGTCCATCACCACCAGAAGCCCATTGCAGCCCATGACTGAGGTAAAAAGCGCCCATTCTCCGAGCAGTTCGACGAACCGTGTTGCTCTATCAGCCACTCGGGAAGCTTTGATGCCCTTCAGCCTGGTCCTGTAATTCATGGCCGCAAACTGTTTGTTCGCTTGTGCGGCAGCAAGCCGCAAGGAGAAAAAATCACTGAGCAGATCAAGTACTTCCGGGTCGTCAAAAGCTTCAATGGGTAGCGCGCTTAACGTATCCGCTATGTGCCACGCACCACGTTTTTCCAGCACTTCAATTCGTTCATCCTGCTTCGCTCTGGCAAATTGATGCGACAGGTCACTAGACCTGGAGTTTCGAGCGAAACGTAAACCGTGCATCATCTCACTCATCAAATCCATAGGAGATGCCAGTGAAGTGGACACACCATCCATTACTACATACGACGTGGCAAACTTGGTTTCACGCGCAAGGACTTGCAGCAAGGTGAGGGCGTGCGTCTTTCCAGCTCCCCAAGCAGCATCCAGAAGCAGGAATGTCGGCCCTTTTGCAATGGTGGAGGAAATGGCATCGTTGA
>CAIYET010000828.1 GCA_903925285.1 Candidatus Hydrogenedentota bacterium
CATGGCCCCTTGGCCTTCTGCATGTACATATAACCCGTTGTATATGTGAGGGGTCCATATGAAGCGCCAGCCGTGCTCGAGCGCGTCCGCGTACAGGTAACGCAACGGCAGGTATGAAGCGGAGATGTCGTCTTCGAGGAATACCTGTTTGCGGGCCAGCGGGGTTGAAAGAATTGCGAACATGACCAACGCCCCCGCCAGCAGCGTCGATGTGAGCGGCCAACGCCGCGGTAGCGAGTTGGTTAGCGCCATTGGATTGGGGCGGGTTTTCGGTCCGCCCAGCGGTCGAAGGCGAATCGTGAATAGCCGATGGCCAAACCGGCGTAGACACGATGTTGCTTGGGCACGCCGAGCAGGGCGGGGATCCGTGTGCCGTGCTCGCAGGCGCCCACGACGTAACCGGTGTAGAAACTCATCAATCCGAGGGATTCGCAGATCAGCATCGCGTTTTGTACGGCAAGCTGCGCGCTTTTGTCCGGGTAGGCCACGGCGGGATTCGCGTGGAAGATCAACAGGCACGGCGCGCCGCGCAGTACCTTGTCAATGCCTTGCTTGGCGGCATTCGCGACGGATTCGAGGCTCCCGATCATGTTCACGGCACTCTTCATATCGTTCGGGGCCACAAGTCCGTATAGGCTGCGAATGACGGGGTTTCGCAGCAGTTTGGCACATATTCCCAGGAAGCGGGCGGTCCGATGGATGACTTTATCGAGTATCGCCCTGTCTTGAATTACGATGTAGTGGGTACCCTGGCAATTGTGTGCCGTAGGCGCGAGGCGCGCGGCTTCAATGATCGTTTCGAGGTGTTCCCTCGGCACGGGCTTGCTCTCGAAAACGCGGGCGGAACGGCGCGCGCGGAACAATTCCAGGAGGGCTTCGGTGCTGGGCAAGAGGTCTTTGGCACTGGACCGTACACGGTCCAGTGGAAAGTCCGAGTGCTGAATGGCCGCATTGGCGCACAGGGCCACGCAATGTCCGCAGGCAACGCAGAGGTCCGACTGGACGACGCGGGGTGCAACTCCTTTTTCCCCGGACGCAAACACGGCTTCGGGACACGCTTCAACACAGGTGTTGCAGTGTCTGCAACGCTCCGAATCAATGGCGATGCGCGACATGACACCTCCGGCCCCAATCTGGTTTCTTAGTACGCCTCAACACAAATAAGTACACAATTTCATTTTGGATTTTGGATTTTAGATTTTGGATTTGTCGCCCCATGCGATGGCTGTCAAAGCGATGCGGTGACACGCTATAACGTTTTCATCCGTACAACGTTATACAAGCATACTCCGATGTTCGCAATCCAAAATCCAAAATCTAAAATCCAAAATCGCTCGCGTTTCGATTTTGTATCTCCATTTGCGTTGAGCAGTACTTAGGACTGCTTGCGTTTCAAACCGATCGCCCTTCCGATTGCGAAGACTTCATCGTTGAGCGCATGAGTCTTCGCGGGAAGGTTTCCATGCAAGGCTTCGCGCCAGTTCGCATCGGGCAAGTCGAGATATGCGCTCAAGACGCCGACGAGCGCGACGTTGAATCCGCGCTTGGTAATGGGCGTCGTGGGGTCTTGATCCAAGTCGTCGAGGTCCTGTCCTTCCTTGAGCAGGAGATCTGGGGCGATCAGGACGCCGCCCTCTTTCAGATAATGCTGGGCCGGCGTGATCTGCGTGCTGTCGAGCGCGACGAGAAAATCGGATTCGCCGATCGGCACCATGGGACTGAACACTTCGGGCCCGTAGCGCACATCGCTCGTGACCGAGCCGCCGCGCTGGCTCATCCCGTGGATCTCGCTTTTCTTGACGTCGAATCCGGCTGCGAACGCAGCGTCCGAAAGGATATCGGAAGCTTTGAGCACGCCTTGGCCGCCGAGTCCGGCGAATACGACATTCGTGACATTTCCCTTACCCATTGCACATCCTCGCCGCCTGTTCATAGGCCTCAATTTTTTTTGCGGCCAGACTGCACGGTTTGCGCGTGACGATCACCGCCAGTTCCTCGCTTGCCAGCGTCTCTTCCATCAGTTTCTGAAATGCGGGAACGCTCGCAGTCGGGTCGATGACGTGGACGCGCTTGATGCCGAGCGTGCGCGCGAGTTCTTCGACGATGAGGCGTCCCGTGGGTTCATGTTTGAGATTTCGGCCCGTGCCCGGATGCTCTTGGAGCCCCGTCATGGCGGTCGTGCCGTTGTCGAGGATCAGCAAGACATGGCCGGTCTTGGGCGGGTTGTAGATCATCTCGACCATGCCCGTGATGCCGCTGTGTACGAAGGTGCTGTCGCCGATGACGCTGACGACGCGCTTGGCCTCGTCGCGGGGCAGGACGTGGCGCATGCCGAGTCCCAGTCCGACGCTCGCGCCCATGCACACGCACGTGTCCATCGCCTCGATGGGCGGCAGCACGGCAAGCGTGTAGCAGCCGATATCGCCCGCAATGATGCAGTCGAGCCGGGACAGGACTGAAAGAACTGTCCTATGTGGGCAGCCTGGACACAACTGCGGGGGTTTGCCGGGAGGGGCCACGAATTCGGGCGAGAGATCGTTGTCGAGGATCCGGCGGACGCGTCCGACGTTGAGTTCGTCGAAGCGATACATGTCGGCCTTGCCTTCGACGTTGATGCCCGCAGCGCGGATTGCATCCACGAGATACGGATCGTTCTCTTCGATGACGACGCACCGTCCGACCGTTTGCACGAATGCGCGGATGCGCTCGAGCGGCAACGGATACGTCATGCCGAGTTTCAGGAAACTCGCGTCGGGCGCGGCTTCGCGGGCATGCACGTAGGCGATGCCTGCCGAGACGATGCCCAGCGATGGACTGCCCTCGATCTCGCGATTCGGTCCGCTCGCTTCGTTCCACGCGAGGATTTCGGCGAGTTTTGCGCGCAGACGCTTGTGGGCCGGGCGCGCGTAACCGGGGATCATCACGCGGCCTTTGATGTCGTGCTCGAAATGCGCCGCAGTCGGCGTATCGGGCTTTGCGTGAGGACAAACGCTGGCCTTCGCGTGGCAGACGCGGGTCGTTATGCGCAACATCACGGGGATACGCCAGCGTTCCGAAAGCTCGATGGCCAGGAAGGTAAAGTCGTAGGCTTCCTGTGAGTCACTGGGTTCGAGCATCGGGATGCCCGCAGCGACGGCATAGCGGCGGTTGTCCTGTTCGTTTTGGCTCGAAGCCATCCCAGGATCATCGGCTGAAACCACGACCAGCGCGCCGCTGACGCCGGTATAGGTCGATGTGAACAGCGGATCTGCGGCCACGTTCAGACCGACATGTTTCATCGCGACCATCGCGCGCGCCCCTGCGAATGCCGCGCCCAGCGCGACTTCGTAGGCGACCTTTTCGTTCGGCGACCATTGGGAAGGTCCGCCGAGTACCGCAATTTCTTCCATGATTTCCGTGGACGGCGTCCCGGGATACGCTGCGGCCAGCGCGATCCCGGCGTGACACGCCGCCAACGCCACGGCTTCATTGCCGCTCAACAACAGTCGTTCTTTTTTACACTGCGCCGCGCAGTATGACTCTTGTTCGCTCATTCCCTAACTCCATCCGTAAGACAAGACTACACTTTCTCGTGTCCATTTCGGCCCCCACCTCGGCAAAAGTACCAGAAAAAACGGCACACAATCAAACTTAGGCAGAGCAATCGCATTAAAATGAGCCGCCGCTCTACCTACTGAGACTCCCCCAGCACCTTCTCTGCATTCTCATCGTCGATGAATACGAAAAGTAGAATGTCCCCGGAGCGAACTTTGACACGGCCTGAAAACATGCCCTACAATCACTTGTGGTTGGGCTGTACGGAAATCGAGTAGCGAGGTTTTATACGTCTTGGAACTCTTAGGTATTAGCGCGGTTCGGGCAGGGCATGTATTGGCGCGGGCAGTAACCAATGCGGGCGGTGCGGTGTTGTGTCCTGCGGGATTCCGGTTGACGGATTCCGTGATCGAACGGTTGCGGGGTGCGGGCATCGAATCGCTCATCGTGGAAGGCGGCAATGACAAAGGCCCGTCGCCGCAGGAACGCGTCGCTGCGTTGAATCAACGATTCGAGGGCATCGACGATCCCCTTCTCTTGCAGATCAAGGCGGCCATCGAAAACCGGCTCAACCTCATGAACCTCGAAATGAATTAGGAATTAGGCTGTAGGCTTTAGGCTTTAGGCTTCCTACAGCCTAAAGCCTTGCAGTATGACGGGCGTCAGGAGATGCGGTGTGGCAATAACGCTTGAACAACTCGAGAAGCGCGTGGCGGGCATATCGAATATGCCCACGCTGCCGGGCGTCATCAAGAGTATCGGGCGCATGGTCGAGGATAGGGATTCGAACGCCAAGGACATCGGCGAGATCATATCGAAGGATCAGGTGTTGAGCGCGCGGATTCTGCGCCTGATCAACTCGCCCGTATACGGTTTTCCGGGCCGCATATCGTCCGTGACCCACGCGTTGGTCTTGCTGGGCTTCAACGTGGTCAAGGGGCTTGTGCTCAGCACGGCGGTATTCGATACGTTTGCGAAACAGGCGCTCGGTTTGTGGGAACACAGCCTTGGCTGCGCCATCGTCAGCCGCCGACTCGCCAAGGAACTCGGCATTCCAGACATCGAGGAGATCATGATCGCAGGATTGCTGCACGACATCGGCAAAGCCATCCTGTCCTTCGTCGCAAGCAACGAATTCGATACAGCCCTGAAAATAGCCCGGATGAAGAACTGCCACATCGCCATCGCGGAACGCGAGGTCTTCGGAGTGGATCATTCGCGCGTAGCGGGATGGATCTGCCAGCAGTGGCACCTCCCGCCGCGGCTCAGCGACGCGCTGGTCTATCATCACCGCCCCGACCTGTCGAAGACGCACCCGAAGGTAACCATGATCGTTCATCTGGCCGACATTCTCGTGCGTGGGATGGGGTACGGCTCGCCTGGCGACATGACCATGCCGCCCCTGGACCACGTAGCGTTTCAAAGCCTTGGCATTTCGTATGAGCAGATCGACCATGTGCTCGAGCTCGCCGAACTTGAATTTGCCAGCGGCGTGGATATTTTCGGCGCCGACGACTGAAACTAGGAATTAGGCTTTAGGCTTTAGGCTTTAGGCTTTCTTCCTACAGCCTAAAGCCTAAAGCCTTGCAGGTGGGAGACTCGAAACGTGGGTTCGGAGACTGGCGAGTTGAAGACGAAACCGGCCTCTTCCGGTTTGCCGTCCACCGTTCTGATCGTCATGGATGACCGGGCGAAATGCACGTGTTTGCGGACGCTTCTCGATGAGCATGGGTTCCGCGTCGCTACGACACATTCCCGCGAAGGCGCCTACGACGCCATTTACACCGATCCGCCGCAGGTCGTTCTTCTCGACTGGGCCATGCTCGGCTCGGAACGTCCGTCGCTCCTGGCCGAACTCAAGGCCGACAACATTTACGGCCATCTGCCCGTTATTCTCATGGCGCCGGAAGAGGTGTTGCGCGCGGGCGTCGATTGGGCGCTGAGTCCCGCCGACGATTACGTCATTACGCAACGCGCGACGCCAAGCACAATCGGCGATTCTCGCGCCTTGCTCGCAGAAGTGGATCTGGTCTCGCGCATTCGTCTGTGCCTGGCCCGTGCTCACCGCGACATCAACGCAAACCCGCTCACGGGATTGCCGGGCAACATCACGATTATGCGCGAAGCCGAGCGGCGAATCGCCGACGGCATTGCGTTCGCAATGGGCTATCTCGATGTCGACAACTTCAAACCGTTCAACGATGCGTATGGTTTCAGCCGCGGCGACGAGGTCCTTCGCATGACCGCGCGTATCCTCGTCAACGCCGTGCGCGCCATCGACAACCCCGACACGCATGTCGGCCATATCGGCGGGGACGATTTCGTGTTTCTGATCCCTCCGCAGTACACCGTCCGCACGTGTAAGCGGATTATCCAAGACTTCGACTGCATCGTCCCCAACTTTTACGATGAAGAAGACCGCCAAGTCGGCGCGATCAAATCCGTCGACCGGAAAGGCAACGTCCAGACCTTCCCATTGATGACCGTTAGCGTGGCGGTCGTCGACACCAGCACGTTCGACATCGCCCATCTCGCCGACCTTAGCGCACGCGCCGCGGAAGTCAAGCATTTCACCAAGCAGTTGACCGGCTCGAACTATATCATCGACCGGCGGAAATAGGAGCGGTGCGACCTGGCGCCGTTGCGTGATTGACCGTTGACTCCGACTGTCTTATACTTGATAGCATGTGTCATAAACACGGATAAGCTGTAAACGTGGTCGTCGACTCTCTTGAAGCCCCGATTGGAGATTGGCTCTACTTAGCCCGTGGTCCAGTTCGGACCCACAGCAAGCATTCCTAGCAGCGGCCAGAAAGCGACATTCGAGGAGATATCATGAAGAACACGGCGTTTGAAGAATTCCTGGAAGCAAAGAAGCAGGCGCAAAGCGCCATCGCGGCGAGGGATTGGGAAAAGGAAAAGCGAGAGTGGCTGGACTATCTGAAGAAGCTCTACAAGCTCTTTCAAGATGTCCTTGACGAATACAAAAAAAGGGGGGACATAGAGTTTCAGTTTGAAGATATTGATATTACTGAAGAGCACATCGGCACATATAAGGCCCAAATGATGAAAATTGTCCTTGGAAGCGAGCCGATAAGTCTGATGCCGATCGGGACAAACGTGATCGCCGCCAAGGGAAGGGTGGACATGGAAGGTATACGCAACACCGTCACTTTAGTCCTCGTCGACTCAGACTTAAAGAGGCCCGGTGATTCCATCTGCGTGACGATATCCGTTGCCGGGGAACAGCCGCCCAAGAACAAGGTGCAAGCGGCAAAGAAGATAAAATGGGCGTGGAAATTCGTCATTGGGCCGCCCTACCGCGAATTCCTGCCCGTAACCGAAGAGACTGTGCTCGAAATGCTTATGAAGGTTTCCGATGGCGCGTAAGGTCTCTTTCTCGAATCAAGAGCTTCAAGTTCATGAGATAGACGTGCATTATACCATATGCGCGGCGGCCCTTCGCGCTTACTATATAGGCACAAATAGTGCTTTCGTTGGATACACGAATAATCAACTGAAGACGGAACTTCACGGACGCCTTGAAGAACTGAATAAGTCGTGTTCGTTTCTTCTTTTGACGGTCGTAGAAGCTCGACTGCGTATCGATTACCTCAAACGATGTTATGAGAAAAGGAAGGATGACCTATCTCGCCGGTTTCGGAAAATCAACAAAGAATGCGGAGAAAAGAGAGAGAGACCCGACCTGTCAGATGATATCCTGGATGCGTGGAAACAGCACGGGGCGTCAGCACCGTTGGTTTCCGAGATTCGAGGAGCGTGGAATTATCGCAATTGGCTCGCCCACGGTAGGTACTGGAAACCTAAGTTGGGGCGAAAATACGACTACCGCGGACTGTTTGAATTAACTTCGGCAGTCGAGCGGCTCATACAAAACGCGCCGTAAACGCCTTTTAGGAGATTATTTGTGAGTCCGCGCAGAGATTTCGCTCTTCATGCCGTGAAGGCGTATCTGAAGGCGCAACTGCGGGAAATCCGAAAGAAACAAGCGGCTCTCCTGAAGGAAGACGCGGATGCGCTCCATGATGTGCGGGTCGCATCACGGCGTCTGCGGGCGCTCTTGTCGGAGCAGGGGAAATGGTTTCCGGCAGGACGGGTGGACCGCGCACATATGCGGCTTCAGGAAATTGGACGCGGATTGGGGCGGGCGCGGGAATTGGATGTCTGCCTCGAACTCGTGAAAGAACTGTCGAAATTCGGAATTCGTAATTCAAACCATTACCTTCTGCGTTCGCTCGAAGATATCCGGGCCACGGAGTCGTCGGCGATTCAACGTACGGCAAACCTGCTGGCGACAACCGAATTCGAGCAGACTTTCCAGAACATTCTCGATGTCCATATCGGGCAATCGCCGTATGGCGCGAAGCGTCCGGCGCGTCGAATGTCGCGACGGTACGAGATGGTCCTCGATGCATATGAGGCATGGCGTGCGGAACCCGCCGAAGAAGCCTTGCATCGCCTTCGGATCGCGTTTAAGAAGCTCCGTTATACCTGCGAAATCTACCGCAAGTGCGGTCAACGCGAGGTGAAGAGTGCGGAGGGCGAGGCGCCTGCAACCGACAGCCCTTTGGAAACCTTTATCGACGAACTGAAGGTCGCGCAGGATCGTCTGGGCGACTGGCACGACATGGTGGTCTTGCAGCGGTATCTCGTGGCAATCGTCGAGGATGCGCCCGAATGCGAACGCACGGGATGTGAGGCGGTCATGGCGCGTCTGGATAAGTCGAGCCAGAAACGGTTGGCTGCGTTCGCGTCGTACGCACGGCGTTTTTTTGGAAAAGCGAGGACGGCAAGGACTCGCGCATTACTAGTAATTAGGTAACATTTTAGCCGTCTGAAGCAACCATATATAGAGTTTGGGTATGATATGAACACAAGATGTTGTATGAGGCGTGAAGGCATTGGCATCGTCGACG
>CAIYET010000829.1 GCA_903925285.1 Candidatus Hydrogenedentota bacterium
GCATGCGCACGCCGAGCGTGCGCATGCCGCGCAAAGCCAGATAGCAGTCATCCGGGCTCACGCAAAAGCCATAGTCCGCAACCGCCCGGCGGACCTTGAGCCAGTGCTTTTCGTTGGTGACGACGACGCCCATCATCACATCCGAGTGCCCGGAGATGTACTTGGTCCCCGCGTGGATCGATACATCGACGCCGTGCTCGAACGACTGAAAGTAGTAAGGCGTGCCCCACGTGTTGTCGGCGAGCACGGGGATCCCTCTTGCCTGCGCCACGGTGGCGATTGCCGGAATGTCCTGCATCTCGAAAGTGAGCGAGCCCGGCGCCTCGCAGAAAATCAGCGCCGTGTTCGGGCGGATCAATCGGGCGATATCGGTGCCGATTGCGGGATCGTAATACTCGACCGTTATGCCAAAGGGCTTGAGGCGGCGGTCACAAAAAGTCCGCGTCGGGCCGTACGCGGAATCGACGACGAGAATGTGGTCGCCGGCTTTGACGAAAGCCGCGAGCGCCGCGACGATCGCCGCCAGACCGGAAGGCACGGCGACCGCGGCATATCCGCCTTCCAGCTTGGCGATGGCTTCTTCGAAGGCAAACGTCGTCGGTGTGCCATAGATGCCGTAGCGAGTGATCTTGTAATCCGCCGGGTTGCGTGACTCGTAGGTTTCCACATCCGGAAAGAGCACGGTCGACGTCCGGAATACCGGCGTGTTGACCATACCGTCGAAGCGTTCCGGGTCGCGACCCGCCTGCACGATCAGCGTATCGCGGCGGGGTTTTGGCGAATCATCCATTCGCATGTGTCCAGTCAGGGAATTGAGTTCGTTGCTGTAGAAGCAAGCGGCTGCGGCAGACGTGGCGCATTATGACCGGAGGTCTGCGCTCGCGCAACGTGAGGGGGCGCGCGGACTCGTTACTGGCGGAGCCAGCTGTTTGCGGGACGCGCGCCAAGGCCGTCGCTGCCACCAACCTCTGCACTACCGAGGGCGGATCGCGACGGCGCGGGCGAGCAGGAATTGCTATCATCAATGGGTTCAACCGGCGGCTCTCCCCTGCCGCCCAACGGTTCCCGGCGTGCGTTTTTGTGTACGGAGCTCGAACTTGACCAGAAACGGCTCGCGGGGCTGGTGCGCACCGCCGCGCGGGGAGAAGGTGCCTTTGGGGGCGCATCAGGGAGAACTGTGCGGCAAACGCTCAAGGAGTTGCGGAATATGAAGTCAAGCGATCAAACCAGGACCGCCCCTGTTACAACACCGCAATGGCGCTCTTATCCGCCGTATTACGCGCACATCGGAGCGACCCCTGAACGGATCGACAACGGCGAAGCCGTGCTGAGTTTGGCGCCGCGGTCGGAGCTTGCGAATACCAAGGGCGACCTGCATGGGGGAGCGATCGCATCATTGCTCGACATGGTGCTCGCGCAAGCGGTTCGCTCGGGCTACGATCGATCGTTCAATGTTGCCACGATCAGCTTGAACATCAACTATCTCGCGACTGCCAACGGGGAATTGAAGGCGACGGGCAAACTCATACGGGCCGGGACGACGATCGCCTATCTTGAGGGAGAAGTGACTCGTCCCGACGGCGCGATTGTGGCGCGCGCCGCTGCGACCTATCGCATCATTCATCGCCCGACGCGGTCGGACGCCGCCGCAACGTGAGAATTTTCGTCCCAGCACGATGGGACGCTGGGGCCTCGGATACGACGAACTGTCGGCCATCGATCCGTGACTCGTGTTGCGAAATCGATGCGCGACGAAACGGAACGGGTCCGCAACGTCATTCGTGCCGCGGTGATCGAGGCTGAGTGAGTTACGCGCGCAAGGCGCAGCGCGCGTTTGCCTAACGGCAGGTGA
>CAIYET010000830.1 GCA_903925285.1 Candidatus Hydrogenedentota bacterium
GTCATCCTGTGGCAGGTTTTGGCCCGCCACTGGCAAAGCAATTGTTACCATGGCGCCGTCAGGCAACGCAATGGCATCGTCGAGTACAATCGCGCCATTTTCCACGTGTCCTTTGTATGTCATCTCGGCATCCTCGTGCGTTCAATAACCACATTATAGCACAGGGCGCAACGCCAGCGGGTCGGACGCGTCGGCGTGTATGAAACGGGCGAAGCCCCAGGCGGCGTGGTCGCATTGGAAGCCGTCGCCGCCGTTGAGGACGCGCAGAGTGATTTCCTTTGCGCCGGTGACGTCGATGTGGAAGTGGCGAGCGGAACCGGAACGCATGACCGGGCTTTGGGATTTTGGGAAGCCGCCGACGAATACCTGAAATTGGACGGAACCGCCCCCGGCGGAATCTTCGACGCCGGCATCGGCTTCGAATCGCACGAAACCTTTGCCTGCGATGTTGATAACGGTATCAGCGGGCGTCGCGTCGGGAAATGAGTGAGTCCAGATACCCTTTGGATAGGTGTGGCCCGCGATGGAAATTTCTTTGCCGTGGTAGTTCGTGTCGCGGTGGACGGTATTGTCGGCGCCCGCCGTCGAGCGTGTCCATTCCATATCGGATACGAAGGTCACGCCGGAAAGGGGCTTCAACTGAGGGGTCTTGAAGTCGCCGACGCCGTCTTCGTTCCATGTCGCGCCGCCCCATGCAATCGCCTGGACTTTCCAGTACAGTTTCCGTTCGGGCGGGAGTTTCATGAACTCAACGGACGACGCCGATACCGTCTTGTTTGCCAAGGTGGTCGCGAAATCCGATGTGTCGGAAAGCGACACGCGATAACTCCGCGCGTTGGCGCTGGGATTCCATGCGGCCTTCGCGGAAACGGTGAAGGCGTCGCTCGACACCTCGACGCCGCCGAGCTTGAACGCGCCGGGCGCATCGAGTCCTGCGGGTTTGCCGAGTTCGGCGTCTTGGACGTAGACGAGATCGCAGGTGTAGCGTTGCGGCAATGCGACGGCGACGCCCGCTTGCATCAGGTCCGCGCCTTTGCGTTCTGCGGCGGGAACAGAGCCGTCTTCACTCCAGACCCAGTACGATTTCGCGGGGTCGAGTCCCTTGAGCGCGACCGTTTTGGCATTCTCCTCGGCATCGGGCCGGAAGATGTAAAGCGTGCCGCGCTTGAGCGATGCGCTCCATAGGAACATGCCGTCCCAATGCTTGCCGTCGGGTCGCGGCAGGATGTGGTGGACCTTCACGTCCTTGAGCATGGGGCGAATCCACTCTTTGTAAATCTGGACATTTCGTTTCGCGCATTCGCGGTCGTCGTCGGTCCAGATCTTCGTGTTGGTCGGGTCGATCTGCCACGCGCCCATCATTGCGCTACGCCACAGGAACGAGCCGGGGTCGTCGCCGGGAACTTTATATTCGCGCTCGTACGTGTAGGCTTGGAGGAGCAACGGCGGAAACGCGAAGGTCGAGTCGTAGATGCTCTGACGGTCGGGCAGGTTCGACAACGTATCGGTCGTCACGGTGTAATGCGTGCGCTGGATGATCCCGAAGTCTTTGATATGTCCGCCGCCGGAGCAATTTTCGAGGATGATCCGCGGATACGCCTTGCGCAACTTCTCCTGCACCTCGTAGTAGCCCGTCGTCGCCCAATAGCTCGCGTCTACGCCGTAATGGTGGCGGTGCGTAGTCTTATTGCAGGCGTTCACGATGGGACCGCAATCGTGTTTCAGATAGTCGAGTTTGTGGTTGCCTGCGAGCCACTGCGTCTTACGAATGGCCCATTCCTTCGCATCCGGCGACGCGAGGCAAATCCGCCCGCCGTAGAATGGACCTGGCTTCCAGTCGGACGCGAAATCGGCGTCGAACCAATCGGGATGGGCCGCCGAACCGCGTACGCTCAACGCGCCAGAATCTTCCGCGATACCGCCGTTCGTCCACGCGCACCACAGGGCAAGCCGCATGCCGTTCTCGTGTACGAACGCTTCGATGGGCGCGACGCCGTTCGGAAAACGCGCAGGATCCCAGCGCCAGTCGCCGCACTCAGGAAACCACATCGCGTCGGGCATGAAGGCTTCGAAACCAAGGTCGCGGCAGAACGCGGCGCTACGCAACACATCGGCTTCCTTCGCGCTCGGCCCGCCGGCGTCGAGATAGAGGTTGTACGCGAGGATCGGATCCGGAATATCCTCGGCCAGCGGCGGACGCAGATAGCGGAGAATCCATTGGTGCAACGCGTACGCGCCGTCGTCGATATCGCCCGCGTAGCATCCCACGAACGCCGGTGGAACGAGGAAGGCCTCGCCCGGCCCGATATCGGTTTTGAACGCCGGCATGTTTCCGACGGCGATGGATAGTCCGCCCTCGACGGCCTTCGCATGGATGCGGCCCAGGCCCGAAAATTCCCAGCCGACGTGAAGCCCGCACGAATCGCCCGCCTGGACCGCGAGCCATGGCGACGGACTCGCGCCGTCATCGCAATTGCTGGCCAGCGAGAGGTCCGTCTTCGTGCTCAATGGCTCCGTAAACGTGCCGCCTTGCGTGCTCGCGTTGCCGCCGCCGCGCTTGATCCACCACAGCGCCGCGTCATTCGGCGCGTGTAGCGTGGGGAGGAAGAGACTGTCCTGATGACCGAGCGTCACGCGGTTATCGGATTTGTTTTCGATCTCGATCCAATGTTCGATCGGGCCGCGTCCAGGCCGCGCGCGCCAGATCGAACGCAGTTCGAGCCGTGGCGTCGCGTTCGAGAAACAAAACGTCACCGTATGCATGGCATCGTCGCGCGAAGCGTTCTCGAAAAGCCATTGCGCTGGCATTTCCTTTTCGCCAACCCATACCTTCGCCATCAACGGAATCGACACGGGATCACCGAGCCACGCATGATTGCCCGACACGGCGGACAAATGCCCAACGGCAAGCTGTCTGCCCACGATTCCGACGGAGAGGCGCGTGTCGTCCGTGGCGAGATTAAACATGTTCTCCGCTCCCATCGAGGCATTCGCTCCATAGAACAAGAACAGAAGAGAAAATGTCCACATGATCCCGATACCTCCATCGATTTTCAGTCATAGGTCTTTTCCGCCGTCAATCATACTGCGCGGCGCAGTATGACGATTAGCCACGAAACGCAGGATGCGCGCGGCGTGGCCTGCGCCCTTTTCATTCCTTTCAAGAATACGCGACGTGTGTGTACATATCCAAGGCTTGTTCTTCCGACCTCGTTATTCACGCGCGAGGAGATGTTCCAACGCGGTCTCATGCATGCCTACGCGACGCTCGATGTCCAGGCGCGACGGCGTTTCGAAGGTATAGACGCGCGGAGCGTTTTCGAGGCGGAGATAATTTCCGATACTGAGTTTTCGCACCAACTCCACGCACCATAGCGTCCACATCGGCGCTCGGATAAGCCCGTCGTGCGTCTTGAGGATGACCATCGAAGCGTTCTGCTCGATGGGTACGCCATTGGCGCGCTGGGCGGCGATCAACGCGTGCGCAGGGGCCGGATCGTCTTCCGCATATTGATAGAGGTAGAATCCCGTTGCGCCACGATCTTCGTGAAGATCCATGGCGAGTTCGTACCGTTTGCTCTTGAGAAAACCTCCGATCAGGCGTGTTTCCTGCGTTCTGAACGACGAGAAATCGCGGTTGAGATCGTATCCATCGCCGTTCCCGCGCCGGTTGTGCGCCCAACCCCACGGATTCGCCAGCGGGACAATCTCGAATGCAACGTCAGGGTACAGATTCGCGTCGGCGGCAAGGCGTTCGACAAACCGTACCAGGCATTCGACGCCCGCCGGTTCATTGCCATGGATACTGCCCACGAGAAAACAGCGACACGTGACCGGTTCCTTTGGTTCGCGCGTCACAACCCACATCGGCGTCGAGAAATTCCCATACGTCACGTTTCCCAACACACGAACCAATACGCGGCCTGAAGAAGCCGCCGAGGCCAAGCGTAATTCGAGTTCGCCTATCTTGCGTACAAGCGGGGTGTTTTGATACGAAGGCGACGGCCGCATGTATGCGAGATAGCCGACAGTTCCGGCGACAACGAGTGCCAGAATGAGGACAAGCAAGATTGTGGTTCTCTTACCCATTCGCGGTTCTCCCATGGCCAGTCCGCGCATCATATCATGAAGAACGATCTTTGATTTCGGAGCGCTTGCGCCGGTATACTGACGTTACGGGGAAGGTTTCGCGGGCGTAACGTATTAGGAGAGAATAGGTGCTATGATTATCGTAATGGCCTCGCGGAAGCGTGAGGATATTGACTATGTCGTGAGCCGAATCGAAGAACTTGGCTATAATGCGCATCTGATCGAGGGTGAGCAGCGCACCGTTATCGCCGCCGTCGGCGATGAGCGCGGCAAGTTTCGGTTGCAATCGCTCGAATCGTTGCCGCATGTCGAGAAGGTCGTGCCCATTCTCCAGCCGTTCAAGCTGGTTGGGCGCGAAGCCAAGCTCGACGATACGGTCTTCAACATCGGCGGGGTTCAGATCGGTGGCGGGCGCTTTTGCGTCATCGCTGGGCCATGTTCGGTCGAGTCGCGCGAACAGATTCTCGAGACGGCGCACGCAATCAAGGAAGCCGGCGCCACGATTTTACGCGGTGGCGCCTACAAGCCGCGCACATCGCCGTACAGCTTCCAGGGACTCGAAGATGAAGGCCTCGACTTGCTCCGGGAAGCAGGCGATGCAACCGGGCTGCCCTTCGTTACGGAGGTCATAACGCCCGATCAAGTTTCGTCCGTCGCCGAACGGGCCGACATGCTCCAGATCGGCGCGCGCAATATGCAGAACTTCGGACTGCTGAAGGCCGTGGGCCGTACGAACAAACCCGTGTTTCTCAAGCGCGGGATGATGTCCACGATCAACGAGTTCCTGATGTCGGCAGAATACATCCTGTCCGAAGGAAACAAAGAAGTCATCCTCTGCGAACGCGGCATCCGCACCTTCGAAACGGAGACGCGCAACACGCTGGATCTCAGTGCGGTGCCCTTACTGAAGAGACTGACGCACCTGCCGGTGTTCGTCGATCCGAGCCACGCCACGGGCCACTGGGATCTCGTGATCCCGATGGCGAAGGCGGCGGTCGTCGCGGGCGCCGACGGGTTGATGATCGAAGTGCATCCGCGCCCCTCGGAGGCCTTCTCCGACGGCGCGCAATCGTTGAAGCCGGAGCGGTTCCGGCAACTGATGCAAGAAATCGCGCCTTTGTTGGCGATTGTTGGAAAGAAATTATGAATTATGAATTATGAATTATGAATTATGAATTATGAATTACGTGCGAATGGATATGAGCGAAGGTCGTTTTGCGAAGGTCGTTTGCTGCTCGACATTCCTAATTCTTAATTTCTAATTCCTAATTAAAGGGCAGCCATGGCGGAAGACGAACTGCAAGAGCAACAAGAGGACGAGCAACCCGACGATCTCGAACCCGTCGAGATGCTCGGACGCGAGGAAACGCGCCAAGCGATCTGGGCGATGTTATTCGCGGCCGACCGACCGTTGAGCATGGGGCGGCTCGCCCAAGCCCTCGGCGATATCGACCCGGACATCGTGGCGAACCTGTTGCAGGAACTCCGCGAAGAACTCGAGGCCATGAGCGTCCCATTTTTCCTCAGAGATATCGCGGGCGGATACCAACTCCTCACGAAACCCGAATTCGCGCCCTTCATCCGCCGCCTGTTTCAGATCAAACGGAGCAAGACGCTCTCCAAAACGGTCCTCGAAACCCTCGCCATCATCGCCTACAAACAACCGGTCACCCGCGCCGACGTGGAAGCAATTCGCGGCGTCAGCGTGTCATACGCATTCGATGCGCTCCAGGAAAAACGCCTTATCAAAGTATCCGGCGTGGCGGAAACACCGGGACGCCCAAGACTCTACCGCACCACGGACGAGTTTCTCGTGCATTTCGGCATGAAAAGCCTCAAGGAACTGCCAACCATCGAGGAACTGCGGGAAATGAGTTGAGGCTTCAGACTTCAGGCTTCAGGCTTCAGGAAGTGCGATGTCGTCTGAAGCCTGATGATGGATGAAATGATGCGAATCCAACAATACCTTGCACGGTGCGGCGTGGCTTCGAGGCGTGCTTGCGAAACACTTATCGCGGCAGGACGCATCGAAGTGAATGGCCGTATCGGCGAGTTGGGACAAAGCATCGACCCCGCTTTGGATATGGTTGCATACAACGGACAGCGCGTTCAGGAAGAGCGGCTCGTTTACATTTTGCTCAATAAAGCAAAAGAGGTCGTTACGAGCGCGGCAGACACCCATGGACGCACGACGGTTCTGGATTGCCTGCGCGGAGTCGACGCGCGCGTCTTTCCGGTCGGGCGGCTGGATATGGACGTACAAGGCGCGCTCTTGCTGACCAACGACGGAGAACTGGCCCATCGCCTCATGCATCCAAGCTACGAAACGCCAAAAGTCTACATGGTTACCGTGTGCGGACAGGTCAGTCCCCAAACCATCGCCGTACTCGAACATGGCGTGGTCCTCGAAGACGGGCCGACGGCCCCAGCGTGCGTACGCGTCGTTCGAGAGGATACGCACACAACGACGTTGCGGCTGACATTGCACGAGGGTCGTAAACACGAGGTCAAGCGAATGTGCGACGCCGTCGGCCATCGCGTAATCGAGTTGCGCCGCGAGTCGTTCGCCGGTCTCGCGACGCGCGGGCTACGGCCGGGACAATGGCGCTACCTGAACGACGAAGAGATTGCCTCGTTGCGGAACATGGTACGGATGACCGAAGCATGAGCATCGAAGTTCGCAATGTATCCAAGCATTTCGGCGATTTCGCGGCGCTGAAGGACGTGAGTCTGCATGTCGAAGCCGGTGAACTCGTGGCGCTGCTCGGCCCGTCGGGTTCAGGTAAGACGACCTTGCTGCGGATCATCGCGGGACTCGAAACGCCGGACAGCGGAACCGTGTTACTCGAAGGCGAAGACGCGACCGCCCAGCAAGTGCAACAACGCCGCGTCGGATTTGTGTTCCAGCACTACGCGCTATTCAAACACATGACCGTCTTCGACAACGTCGCGTTCGGCCTCGAAGTCCGCCCACGCCACTCGCGCCCTACCAAGGCCGAGATTCGCGAGAAGGTCATGAGACTCCTGCAACTCGTCCAACTCGACCGCATCGCATACCGGCGTCCCACGCAATTGTCCGGCGGCCAGCGACAACGTGTAGCGTTGGCGCGCGCGTTGGCCGTCGAACCCAAAGTCCTGCTACTCGACGAACCGTTCGGCGCCCTCGACGCGAAAGTCCGCAAAGAACTCCGCCGGTGGTTGCGCCGCCTGCACGACGAGATCCACGTGACCAGCGTCTTCGTTACCCACGACCAAGAAGAAGCGCTCGAAGTAGCCGACCGCGTCGTTGTCATGAACGAAGGCCGCATCGAACAGGCCGGACGTCCCGAAGAGGTCTACCACACACCCGCAAACGCCTTTGTCTACAACTTCCTCGGCGACGTCAACCTATTCCATGGCCGCATCGAAAACGGCCAGCCATTGCTCGGCGACGCCGTCGCGAGCAACGCCGAATCCGCGCTCGTATTCATCCGCCCACACCTGCTCGATATCGTAAACGACCCCGCCGCGCCCAATAGTTTCCGTGCACGCGTCAGCCACGTTAATCCCGCCGGCCCCGTCGTCAAAGTCGAACTCGTGTCCGAATGGGGCGATCCCGTCCAAGTCAACCTCACCCAAGAACGCTATCGAGAACTTAATCTCGAACGCGGTACGGACGTCTATCTCGTACCCAAGGAAATGAAAGCGTTCCCCGACTGCCAATAGCCGCAGTTGCAGGAAAGACCATTCGCAAACGTTACGACATTGTGCGATGTTGTTCTTCATTCTGAGAAAGGACGCGGCGGTTGGTTGTGAACGTTTATCAAATTAGGAATTATGAATTATGAATTAGGAATTGTATTATGAATTGCGAATTATGAATTATGAATGTCGAACGGCAAACGACCTTCGCTCATATCCATTCCTAATTCCTAATTCCTAATTCCTAATTCTTAAGGAAGGCTGTGACGATGGCGATGCCCAAACGTGTACTTTTTGTTTGTACCGGCAACTCGTGCCGAAGCCAGATGGCCGAAGGCTGGACGCGGCATTTGCTGCATCGAATGCTCGATGCGTATTCGGCGGGGATTGGGGCGCACGGTCTGAATCGCGTGGCGGTGCGCGTCATGCTCGAAGCGGGCGTCGACATTTCGGGTTATCGGTCGAAGCGCGTTGAAGCGCTGCGCTACACCGATTTCGATTGCGTCATTACTGTGTGTGACAACGCCAATGAGCGGTGTCCCATTTTCCCCGGCCACACGCGGATGCTGCACGCCGGCTTCGAAGATCCGGTCACGCTGGCCCAGTCGGCCCGCAATGACGAGGAGGCGCTGGCCCACTACCGTCGCATTCGCGACGAGATCCGCGCGTTCGTGGAACGTTTGCCGGACTTGCTCTACGGTGGACTCGATGCCGAAGAGGAGAAAGGGCAAACCGACGCGCGCGACTTGGCCGCCATTCCGCAAGGCGCGGACCTCGGCCTGTCCTACGGCAATCCGCTGGCGCTGGCGTCTCTGCGGCCCGGCGAAGTTCTGCTCGACCTCGGCAGCGGTGCGGGCTTCGACGCGCTCCTTGCCGGGCCAATGGTAGGTCCTACTGGGCGCGTGATTGGCGTCGACATGATGCCCGACATGATTATGCATGCGCGCCGCAATCTCGATACCTATACCAAGCGCACGGGACTGGACAACATCGAGTTCCGTCTCGGCGAGATCGAGCACCTGCCGTTGTCCGACGCGACGGTCGACGTCGTCATATCGAATTGCGCGATCAACCTGTCGCTCGACAAGCCACAAGTCTGGCGCGATATGTTTCGCGTGCTCAAACCCGGCGGCCGCGTCGCCGTATCCGACTTGGCGCTCGTTCAAACTCTGCCCCCGGCGGTTAAGCAGGAGATAGACGCGCTGGCAGGTTCTATCGCGGGCGCGGCGCTCGTCGAAGAGGTCTTCCAGATGGCTTTCGAAGCGGGATTCGTGGACATCCGCCTCGAACCAAAGCCGGGCTATATCGAAGCCATGAGCGCAACCAAAGACACCTTCTACAAAACGGTAATCGAAGCCCTGCCAACCGGGGCGCGACTCGCCGATTACGTCGTCAGCCTCGATGTCACCGCGACGAAACCTTAAAGAAGAAGGCTTTAGGAAGTTAGGCTGTAGGCTGTAGGAAGAATCGCCGCACATCGCACTTCCTACAGCCTACAGCCTTACTTCCTACAGCCTCACATAATCAGCAGGTGCGTCAGGATCCAGTCGCGCAGGCGGTCGGGGACGTAATCGCCTATGAAGGCTTGCGTATATGCGAACCGGGCGACGAGATAGCGGGGCTTTGGACGGCGGGCCGTCAAGGCTCTTGACACGACGCGCGCTACTTTGTCCGGCGGGTCACCCATGCTTTCGGACATATCTATCACCTTGTCTATCTTGTCGACCACTGGTCCGTAGAGATCGAAGGCTTCTTTCGGCATACGTTCTTTCAGGCGCGCGGACATCTTTCGCGACTTCTCCCACATGGGCGTCCGCACGCCGCCCGGCTCGATCAGGACGACGTGAATACCCCATGGCCGCAGTTCCACGCGCAGCGAATCGCTCAGGGCCTCGATCGCAAACTTCGATGCGCCATACGGTCCCGAGAACGGAGTTGCCAGCCGTCCGGACACGGAGCCAATGGTCACGATGCGGCCTTTTCCTTTCCTGATGAGCGGCAGAAAGGCTTGAGTGACGGCCATGACGCCAAAGACGTTGACCTCGAATTGCATCCGAAACTCGTCGAGCGGCAGGAATTCGAGCGGCCCGCCTACGCCGATCCCTGCATTGTTCACGAGAGCCTGCAACCCGGTATCGCCAACCTCTGCGGCGATGTTGCAAGCGGCTTGGGCCACCTGTTCGGCATTTGTGACGTCAACTAATACGGGCACGAGCCGTTCGGAGGTCTTGGCTCGCAAGGCATCGCCGTCTTGTGTACGCCGCACGCCTGCAAACACGCGCCAGCCTTCTTTGTCCAGACGCAATGCGCACGCCTCGCCGATGCCTGCCGATGCCCCCGTGATGAATACAGACGATGGATTGGCCATTTCCGTTCTCCTCCTCGTTTTCTGCTTCACCCATTATTGAACGGCGAAGGGCCATTCCGCAATGGGTTTCGCAACTTGTTTTTTGTCGTATCGCCAGATACCCTATCGCGACAAGGCTCGAACCTACAATGAAAGGTGTGAAGATGAAAATCTCGACTGTAGTTGTCTCGGTACTGTTGCTGTTTCTTTCGTGCATGTCCTACGCCGGCGATTCGCCGCAGTTTCGCGGTCCGAACCGTGACGGCAAGTTCGACGAACAGGGGTTGTTGAAAGCATGGCCCGAGGGCGGCCCGTCCGTGGCCTGGGTTGCGAAGGGACTGGGCAAAGGATACTCGTCGGTGTCCGTCGTTCGAGGCAAGATTTACACGACGGGGATGCTCGAAGAAGAAATGGGACATTTGTTCATACTGAACACCGACGGAACCATCGAAAAGAAGATCGCGTATGGCAAGGAAACGACTGAGAAGCAGGCCCCTGGTTCGCGTTCGACGCCTACGCTCGACGGTGATCGCCTCTACCTGATGTCGGCGCTGGGCGTTCTGTATTGCATCGACCTTGCCAAGGGCGAGAAGAAATGGGAGGTGAATGTCCTCGAACGTTTCAACGGGTCGAATATCATGTGGAACCTCGCGGAATCTGTCCTGGTGGACGGCAACCGCGTCATCTGCACACCGGGCGGCAAGGACGCGGTCGTGGTTGCGCTGGACAAGATGAGTGGCGAGACCGTCTGGACCACGAAAGGACTGGACGATAAGGCGTCGTATTGTTCGCCGGTGATCGCGATGCATAATGGGCGTCGTATCCTCTTGGACGAGACGGGCAAGTACATTCTTGGCGTGGATGCGGATGACGGTACGCTGCTTTGGACTTTCGCGCAAAAGGTGCCGTGGGACATCCATGCCGTTACGCCGCTCTACAAGGACGGCCTCGTGTATTACACCGCAGGCGATGGCTTGGGCGGAGGCGCGCTCGAAATCGCGCCGGACGGTAAGTCCGTCACGTCGAAATGGACGAACCGCGATCTCGATTCGCTGCATCACGGCGTCGTGCTGGTCGACGGGTATCTGTATGGGACCAGTTCCAAACGCGGAAAACTGGTCTGTCTCGAAATGGCGGCGGGCAAGACGATGTGGACCGCGAAGGAGATCAAAGAAGGCGTGGTCGTTTACGCCGACGGTATGCTCTATGTCTACGAAGGGCCTAAGAGCGGCATCGTTAGCCTCGTCAAGGCGGTTCCGGCTGGTTTCGAGCGTACCGGCCAATTCACGCTCACCGAAGGAACGGACAACCATTGGGCGCACCCGGTGATTGCCAATGGGCGGATGTACATCCGCCATGGCGATGCGTTGAGCGCATATGACGTGGCTGCGAAGTGAATGAATTAGGAATTAGAAATTAGGAATTAGGAATTAGGAATTA
>CAIYET010000831.1 GCA_903925285.1 Candidatus Hydrogenedentota bacterium
ATCCGAGTCGGCTTCCTCGATCGGTTCTTCGCCCAGAAACTCTGTCTGGTGCTGGTGAACGTATCCAAGGATGTCTTCGTGTTGCGCCTTCCAGCGTTCCAGGTGATGCTTCTCTGGCATTGTTTGGCTATGCTTTTCCGCAAAAGCCAGTAGCTTGAGCAGCATATCCTGGCACGACATCTGAAATGCCCGGACTGAGCTTTCAAAGCGTTTGAGGAACTGAATTCGGATTAGACCAACGACCTGTTTTTGCCGGTTCTCCTTCAGAGGGTCAATATTGGCATCGTCACCCTTGTAGTAAGCCAGGGGATAGTAGATTGCCAGCGAGAACAAGGGTTTCTTATTGCTGAACGCACCCTCCAGCATCTCAAGCAACCGGCCATACGTTTTCTTGATCGAGTACGCCACAACCTTTGGCGGCTCCCGGACCGGGAAAATGACCTGTGTACCGTCATGCTGTTTCTGACTCTCCTTCACGTACGCGCGGCTTCGCTGAACCACTACCGCCTTGAACAGCAGGTCCGTGGAAAGAACCTGTTCCGCCTCGGTTTCGTTTGTTTCGGAAAACAACGTGTACTGGCCCTGCCCGCTCATCACGTCTTCCAGGGCCTTTTCCATCTTGCGGAAATGGCCGGGCAGACTGTGAATGCCGAGCTTGTTCTTGAAGTAATCAGGCTCTCTTCTCGAAAACAGTTCGATCATGTGCTGAAGGTCAATGAGGCGGTTGTTGATAGGCGTGGCTGTCAGCATGTACAGCGTCTTGCCCTCGGCAATGTCGAATAGTTGCCGGTATCGAGACGGTCCCCTGTTTCCCTCCGTGCCGCCCTTGAAACCGGGATTGCGGAAATGGTGGGCTTCATCCACGACGATCACATCGGCCATTTCCTTGAGCCGGTTCATCCGTTTGGTGTATTCGCCACCCCGCTGGAGGTCCGTGTGGTTGTAGATCACGAGGTTGGAAAAATCGCCCCTACTCACGTGAGGTAGGTACCGGTCCAGGGTTGCTTCCCAGACAGGCTTGCGCGCCGCCTTCGGAACGAACAGGGCCACCCGCTTGCGGTCGTGCATCGTCAAGTGCTCGATCAGCATCATGCCGACGAAGGTCTTGCCCAAACCGACGCCATCGCAAAGAAAGGCGCCGTTGAAGTTCCGCGCGATCTTGAGCAGCGCGCGGTAGCCTTCTTTCTGGTAATGGTCCAGGACGGGGTACATCTTGGACTTGGTGCGCTCCCATTCGGTATCCGTCAGTTCATGCCCCCGGAAGTATTCCTGAAGGGCTTTCGCGTAGATCTCGAAAGGTGTGTATTCGCGGGTGTGGCGCTCGATGACTTTGAGGATCTCTTCGGTAATGTCCTCGGCCAGACCCCAGTGCCGTTCGTACCATTCCTGAAGTTCGGCCACCTCGCGGTGAATCTGGACGTTGAGTTCAACATTCTCCGTCAGTCCCGGATACGTGAAGTTGCTGCTTCCAACAAGGGCAACGGAACCGACTACCGCGTGTTTTCCGTGTGTGATATACGCCTTCGCGTGGAACTTGTCCTTCGTGTATACGCGGCACTCGATCTTGCGGGAACGGATGGCTTCCACGATGGCGGGAACGCCGCGAAGGAAATCATTGGATTCCTTTTCGCGCTCGATGCTGTCATCGAGCCTGCTCTTGAGTGATTCGACCCCGGACAGAAGCGCCCTCTTAGTGCGTTTCGAGACCTCATCGCCCATGAGGATCCGCATGTGTTCGAGTTTCTGCCACTGGCCATCCAGCGCGAGCAGCGCCCCGATCTCGAAGTATCCGGTAGCCACATCGAATTTGTGAGCGAGATCAGCCCAGTCGTGAAGGTAGTTGCGGACCTTCCAGTCCGAATCCGAGTTATCGACGATGAACAGGTCGCCGCCCTTTACACTCTCAGGCATCCGCACCGATACTCCTTATGTTCATGAGACGATAATCATTCACGAAATGAACAGGGCGAGACATCATCACCTCCCACTTGGTCATGAATACGAGCAGGTGCCGTACTCACATAACAAGGCTACAGCAGGTGCGCTCCGACAATCAACAGCCGGTGCTCGCCGTTTCCCGCCTTCTGGCTCAAAAACTCAAAACTACCCGGAGATTACGGGCGCGCCCCCACAATCATGCCATGGCCGGTCGTTTCCCCCGTGTCCCCTACCCCCTCGACGCCGCACGCGGGAATGTAGCCGCCTTCGGCGCGACGACTCTCCGCCGACGCTGTAACCTTGCCCGCATGCGTATGGTCTTCCGTGCATCCATCGAAGACAACGGCAAGGTCTTCCGTGTATCCGTCGAAGACAACGGCACGGTCGTCCGGTTGCGGCGTTTTGTCCTGTCGCAATTCCCGCTGTGCCTCTTACCCGATTTCCGCCGCGATTCGGCGTGCCTTCTCTTGGTCGAGTTCGGCGTAGATTTGCGTTACCTTCGCGCCGCTGTGCCCGAGCAGGGCTTGCGCGCCATCCAATCCGAACCGCTTCCGGGCTTCCGTTCCGGCGGTATGCCGCAACTGGTACGGAACCCATGCGGAAATGCCAGCCTCGACACATGCACGGGTCACGGCGCGGCGGTAGGTGTCGGGTGTGTAGGCGTCGCGTACCTCGCGGGCGGTCTGACGCTCGTTGGGTTTCTGGTTTGGACGACGGTGCGTTGGGCAATCGCGCCGAAGGGATAGGATCGCTTCGTGAGGGGAGAACATCGGTTTGTCGGCTGGCCTCAGCAGATAGGGGCGGATGATCTCTTTGGCTTTCTCGCCGAAGAAGATGATCCGCTCTTTGCCGCGCCATGCGCCTTTGTGCCGTTCAAGCCGGGCTTGCCACACGTCGCCGGTCTGGTCGACATCCTGCGGACGAAGGGGTAGGAGTTCGCCGGGCCGCGCGCCTGTCAGCAATTGGAGTTGAACCAACGCCCAGATTTGCGGCGCGACATACGGGCGGATCTTGTCAACGTCTTCGATTGCTACCGGCTGGACGGGGGCGGGTTCGCGTGCCTCACCTCGACCATGGCGAAGTCCATCGACGGTTTGCAGAGCGTGCCAGATCGTCGCGGACACAATCTCGCGGGATGCAAGCCACTTGAACGCGCGCCGGATCTCCATCGTGTAGTCGTTTACGGTCGTAAGGGCAAGTTCACGCGCAATCCACTCACTGCGCAGCGCCATGAGTTTCAACGGACCAAAGGTCGCGGCGGGGATCCGGCTGTAGAGACGATTCAGGTCGCGCATGGCCGTCTTGATGTGCCACAACCGGCCTGCCTCGTTGTAGCGCGTCTGCGCCCATTCGAGAAAACGAGCGGTGGCCTCGCCCACCGTGATCTCTTCAGGCGGCGCGGCTGCATGGCAGCCACCGGCCAGCCATTCGGCTATGGCGGCGGCATACCGTTGGGCGGCTTCCGGCGTTCCGAAGGCTCCGAGGTAGGATCTTTTTCCGTTCAACTCGACATATGCGCGATTACTTGCTTTGTGTCGGCGAAGTTTCGGAAGACGGGTTGATACTTGCGGGATCTTGTTCATGGCTTCGGCGGTCCTTTCCGTGCCGAAACGTGTCAATTACACGTTTTCGACGTTCGGTTTATGGCCGCTCTGCCATGTGGCGGGTGTCGGCTAAGTGCCGATTCAGCCTTGACTTACAAATGG
>CAIYET010000832.1 GCA_903925285.1 Candidatus Hydrogenedentota bacterium
ATCGCCCCCGAATAGGTTCCCTTGTGCCGAGACTTCACCCATCATGGCCCATATATCCTCCATCTAATGACAATAGTAACACATATGTCATTAAATGTCAAGGACAATCTTTCCGGGGGTTTCTGGCCGGGCTTCTAGGCACGGGACGAGACGCCCAAACCTGAGAACCGCCGGGGCGTGGCGCTACACCGCGATGGGCACATCGATGAGGGCGGCTTTACTTGCGGGTTCGGGGACTGGTTCTCCATATTCGCGCATGATTTCGAGGTGGCCTTCGATGGCTTCACGAATGCCCTGAAGAGCCTCTTCATAGGTATTGCCTGCGCTCGTGCATCCGGGTAGGTCGGGCACGTAGGCCGAGAAGTTGTTCGGCCCGGGTTCGATAATCGCGAGGTACGTCATGGAGCGTCCTCCTTCTTAAGACCTGCTTGTTTGAGAATACTGCTGAGCGTCTTGGGATGCAAATCGAAGTTGGGATTGCCTGGAACCTTGACGGCGTCGGCCTTGGTGGGATGTGTGTCACGGCAAGCGTCAGGTGCAGCAGCCTTCAATTATTTGCTATAATCTCTGGCCATGGTGTAAAGGTGGCTTGGTATCCTGACCAAACGTGGCTATTTGAACGAAAAGGTAGATGTAGTTATGGCTAAGAAATTGATGGTTGTTCCTGAGAAGGTTCGTAAGAGTTCCGTTCTGGAGTTGGGGCGGATTTCCGTTAACGCGTACAGCAAGACGCTGTCGGAAGAGTTGGCGTCGAACCCGGATATTACGCCAAGCTCGTGCATTCGTATTTTCCGCGACATGGCGCTTGTGCGCGAGTTCGAGACGATGCTCGATCAGGTGAAGAAACTTGGCGCGTACGAGGGGATCCCGTGCAAGCATGACGGGCCGGCGCATCTGTCGGTGGGCCAGGAGGGCGCGGCGGTCGGCGAGGCGTTCCATTTGAAAGTACGCGACCACATTTTCGGCAGCCACCGCAGCCATGGCGAGATCATCGCGAAGGGTTTGCGCGCGATATTGGAACTGAAGGGCGCGTCGTTGCGCGCGATCATGGAAGGATACTTCGGCGGCGTGACATTGCGCGTGGTCGAGAAGAACGATCCGGATTGGACGCCGCTGACGATTGCCGGCAAGGGCAAGTCGCGCAAAGTGGCATTCGCGTCGGACGAGGAAGAGGAGCAGGGCGTCGATTTCCTGCTCTACGGTTTGCTGGCGGAAGTCCTTGGCCGCGAGAACGGGTTCAATAAGGGCATGGGCGGTTCGATGCACGCATTCTTCTGCCCGTTCGGGGTTTTTCCGAACAACGCGATCGTCGGCGGCAGCGCGGACATCGCGACGGGCGCGGCGCTGTTCAAAAAGGTATTCAACGCGGGCGGGATCGTCGTTGCGAACATCGGCGATGCTTCGATGGGTTGCGGCCCGGTTTGGGAGGCGCTGACCTTCTCGTCGATGGGCCAGTTCAACACGCTGTGGGATGAAAATCACCGGGGCGGCCTGCCCATCGTTTTCAACTTCATGAATAACTTTTACGGCATGGGCGGCCAGCCGATCGGCGAGACGATGGGTTTCGAACGCCTGGCGCGTATCGGTGCGGCGGTCAATCCCGACAACATGCACGCGGAAACCATCGACGGCAACAATCCGTTGGCGCTGGCGGACGCCTATAAGCGCAAGCTGCAAATCATCGCCGACAAACGCGGCCCGGTGCTGCTCGATGTTCAATGCTATCGTCAGACGGGCCACTCGCCCAGCGATCAATCGTCGTACCGCGAGCGCGAGGAAATCGAGATGTGGCGCAAGGTGGACCCGCTGCTCGAATTCGGCGCCAAGATGATCGAGGCGGGCGTCGTATCCGATGAAGAATTGCAGGCCCTGCGCGCATACGCCAAGCGCAAGGTCAGCAAGGCGTGCCGGTTGAGCGCGGACGCCGCCATTTCGCCGCGGATGAAGCTGGGCGCGCATGTCGGTGTGGCCATGTGCATGTTTTCGAACGTGCGCGAAGAGAAACTCCCCGGACTCGCCAAGAGCGACGATGTGCTGATCCCGATGGACCAAATCCCGCGCGTGCAACAGATCGCGAAGAAGTCGCGCAAGGGACTCGACGAAAACGGCGCGGTCCTCAAGGGCGCGAAGGCGGTGACGTTCGGCGACGCGGTGTTCGAGGCGGTCGTCCATCATTTCTACAACGATTCGAGGCTCGTCGCGTACGGCGAAGAGAACCGGGATTGGGGCGGCGCGTTCGGGGTGTACCAAGGCTTGACCGAAGCGCTGCCGTACCACCGGTTCTTCAACTCGCCGATTTCGGAAGGCGCGATCGTCGGTACCGCCGTCGGGTTTGCGCTCGAAGGCGGGCGCGCGATTGCCGAGTTGATGTATTGCGATTTCATGGGCCGCGCGGGCGACGAACTGTTCAACCAACTCGCGAAATGGCAGGCAATGTCGGCAGGCTATTGCCGGATGCCGGTCGTGCTTCGCGTATCCGTCGGCAGCAAATACGGCGCGCAGCATTCGCAGGACTGGACCGCGCTGACCGCGCACATTCCCGGTCTGAAGGTCGTGTTCCCCGTGACGCCGTACGATGCCAAAGGCCTGATGGCGTCGGCGCTTTCGGGCAACGACCCGGTCGTGTTCTTCGAAAGCCAGCGGCTGTACAACCAGACCGAAGTCATCCAGCCCAATGGAGTGCCAGCAGAATACTACACGATCCCGATTGGCGTGCCCACGGTTGTCAAAGAAGGCCGCGACCTCACGATTCTGACCTTCGGCGCGACGCTGTACGTAGCGCTCGAAGCCGCGAAACGTTTCGAGAACGAATTTGGGATCTCGGTCGAGGTGATCGACGGGCGCTGCCTCGTTCCCTTCGATTTCGAGCCGCTGTACGCATCCGTCAAGAAGACCGGTAAACTGATCCTCGCAAGCGACGCCTGCGAACGCGGCAGTTACCTGCACACGATCGCCGGGCAGATCGGCCAGATCGCGTTCGACCAACTCGACGCACCGATATGCGTCATCGGCGCCCAAAACTGGATCGTACCGCAGGCAGAGATGGAAGAAGATTTCTTTCCGCAGCCGTCATGGATCCTCGACGCGTACCACACCCAAATCAAGCCCTTGCCGGGTCACCTCCCCGTCACGGACCGCAGCTTCGAGGAATTCATCAAGCTGTCGAAATACGGCGTGCTGTAAGTTCGGATTAAGGCTGCGGAAAACGATTTTGCATCTTTGGCGCTTGTTGCGACTTAACCGCCTTACGCGGACGGAATGGTTTGCGTAGTTGTGCTGCCTTCTTGATTGAAACAGGTGGTCAAGTCCGATCGTCACGATGCAAGACCGTTCCTGGCCCGCTTGAAGTTGGCGCTGTCCCTTGAAGACAAGGAACGTAATCGATGAACAATCCGGCCATGAGCAGTTTGGCCATCAAAGAACGCTTCGAGCGGCTTCAACAATGGGCGTGCGGCGAAACGCCCGGACCTTGGGAAGTGGTCGTTTTTCCGACAAACCGATGTAATCTCCGTTGCGCGATATGCTGGCAGCGTTATGTCGAGGAATTCGGCGAAGTCGATTATAGAAGCGAACTTCCGGACCAGCGCTTGCTTGATATGATCGATGAAGGTGCGGATTTGGGCGTCCGGGATTGGCGGTTTATCGGCGGCGGGGAACCGTTGGTACGCGGCGATTTGGTGATGGCCCTATGCGAAAAAATCCGCGCAAAAGGCATGAACGGCTCGATTCAAACCAATGCCACACGCTTTTCGCCCGAAACCATTCAAACATTGATCCGTATTGGATGGGGACTCATTATCGCCAGCTTAGACGGGCCGACAGCCGAAATCAACGATGCGATACGTAGCGAGGGATCGTTCGAAAGCGCCACGAAAAACCTGCGGCTTTTTTCCGAATTGAAACGCGCGGCAGGCGTCACGCACCCCTATATGTCCGTGAACATGGTGGTCACGAATCTGAATTACGATAAAATGGAAGAGATGGTCCGCCTGACGCACGAATTGGGCTGCAATGAGCTAACCCCGCTCAAGCTGACTGTCCAGGGTGAGCGCTGCACCCAGTTTGACCTGACGGAAGAGCAACGCGCCCAACTGCCCCGATTGGTCCGCCGCGCGGAAGCCTTGGCCCGAAAGCTTGGCCTACCGGCTTCGTTTCACAACACCGTTTTTCCCCAAGAATCGATTCAAGCGCAATGCGCGCATCCGGAATGTTCCGGCATCGTCGGCGATGGACGTTTTTCCGACGCCTTTTGTTTCGAACCCTGGACCGTTCTTGTAATCACTGCGGAGGACGGCAAAGCCGGGCCGTGCTGTCCTTTCTGGGAAGAGAAGGTCGATACCTTGCGCGACAAGTCGTTGAAGGAATTGTGGCTCGGTCCCTACATGCAAGACATCCGGAAAAGAATCCTATCGCGCGAGGATCTGCCCGCTTATTGCAGGATCTGTTGCGCTGATGTTCCAGGGCGCACCCAGGAATTACGCGGACTCTTCGAGGCCGCCCTCAGGCCATCGTTGTCGGAGATGGGACCACTCAGTGCCGCCCGATTCATGGCGGGCCGGTTTGCTGAGAATCTCAAGCAGCGCGGATTGCGCCAAACTCTTCGCCGCACCAAAGAATGGATGCAAACCCGATCGAGCCGCTGACCGTCCTGTAACGCCAAGCCCGCGCTTCGGGGCGGCGATTTTCCCGCTGTGGCGTCACGGGTTCGTTGGTGATACAATGGAGATTGGCGATTAGTCGAGGTACGAAGCGTGGCTGCTCATAGACGAGACCGCAATACAGCGTGCCGCAGGAAATCCCAACGGAACGACGCACCTGGAAATGCCGCCCCTGAACCGACTCGAAGGCCTTCCCGATGGGCTGCCAGCGCCGCGAAGCCCCATGGCGTAACGCTCTTGTAGACTCTGCACGGCGATATATAAGGATATTTTCTATGAAGGCGCGGGCGGTGGTATTCGAGAACCGGTGCGCGGTGGCGTTTGGCGAGGTTTCCGTACCTGAACCGGGCGACAACGATGTACTTGTGCAAACGCGGTTCTCGTGGATCAGCAATGGCACGGAAGGC
>CAIYET010000833.1 GCA_903925285.1 Candidatus Hydrogenedentota bacterium
CTGTAAAATGACTGATTCCCATTCGTGAAAAGGTACGCCCATCGGAATCCCCAACGCCTTGGCCTCACTGGAACGTGCCACGATGCAACCGTCGTTGTTCGACAGCACCACCACCGGACGCCCGCGTAGTGCTGGGTCAAATACTCGCTCGCAGGAGGCGTAGAAATTATTGCAGTCAACCAAAGCATACATTTGCGGGCCTCTCGCATATTCATCAAACGGCATGGATGACAAAGGTAACCACTCCCCAGACTTGGAAATCTTGCTCCGGTGTAACGGTAATGGAACGGTATTTTCGATTCGCGGGCTGCAACAAGACTTGTCCATTCCGGTTCCGTAGCTGCTTTACCGTGAATTCGCCATCCAGCACCGCGACCACCACACAGCCGTCTTGGGCCTCCCGTGAGCGGTCTACCACGAGAATGTCTCCTGAATTGATGCTCGCTTCGGCCATGGAATCACCTTTCACTCGTACGAAAAATGTCGCTTCGGGGTGTTGCACCATCAATTCATTCAGGTCCAACGGCTTTTCGATATAGTCATCCGCCGGTGATGGAAATCCCGCCTCCACCGGCACACCCGCCAAGAGACAGAACGCTCTTGGCACATCTTCTCCGCAAACCCATAGTTCCGTCACTACCATATCGAAAGCCTTTTTCTGGCGGTCTTGGCTCGTGTAAAAAGAAAGCCTGTTGAAGTATACACCTGAAATAATTTTCAGTCAATAGCCATGCGATTCTAGTCGAGCGGAAAGCACATAATTCAACCTTCTGTTTATGGAATCTCCTGATTCTTGGACTCCGAAGATTATGATGCCTACAGCTCACCACCGTGATAAGACTTTAAGCCTGCTTCCCCGCCCGTATGGTGAAGAAATTGGATCGCATCGCAAATCATTCTGGGGTAGTCCGTTGAGAGCCGTTTTCGGGGCGGAATTTCGGTCGCAATTGTATATGCTTGGGCAGGATGATTTGTTTCTTGGGCCCCAGATCGACGTCCCGTCGCGGTTCGCCCTTGATGGTTACGCTCGCGGTGATAATGTGCTTCGAACTCGGCCAAAGCGCGGCGAAGCGATTTCTTGCCGAAGAAGATCGTCCGGCTGAAGCACTCGTATTTCATCGAGCGCATGACCCAATTCGCCAGAACCCTTTACCCTAGCGATCATAGCCTCGAAGGAGACACTGTTCGAAGCAACAGTCGTATTGTGCATATGCTTATTGTCATAAGTAGAGGAGTACCGCAGTGACCGAAACGAATTCCAGTGAAGACGATCTTAGTAACTTGCGCAAGCGGATTAAGAAGCAAGTGCACACGGGCGCAAAGAAATCCACTCGTGCGATGTTATCCGGAGATTCGGGGCGGGCAGTCCGCGAACTGAGCGCGCATCAGGAGGCGGAAGAAATTCAAAACAATGAAATGCGCCAAAAGGGTATGGGGCTTGGTTTAGCTCACAGCTACTCTGTTATCAAGAATCACGGCGGACTCCTGGCGGCTGAGTCCTCGCTCAATACGGGTTCTGCTTTTCACGTATATCTGCCAAGCGTGGTGTTGTCTTAGGGTGTGTCGGTCGCATTTATTCGTACGTATTGCTGTCATTGAACTTACAGCATGGGGGATTCGAACGTCCCGCCATGGTCTTGAGGATTCCTATTTGTTTTCTAATAGATCCGCCGAGTATTCTCAACGTGCAAATTCGTTCCGGGTGTGAAATTCAAGTATTCTCGCCTCTGGCATAACACATAAACCGGAAGATGGTACTATAACAAACTAGGTATACATGGTGAATTACCAGACATGGAAGAATGGTGTAAGACGGGCGACTTTTGTCCTCATCGCAGCTAATGTGGCACTGTTTCACCCTATGGGCGCTGGCGACGATGACGAAGTTACTGCGGCCAAGGCAAAGATGTGGACGGCGATAGACATACATTCGCTTGGGTCTTCGATTCATCATGCCGTCATGAAATATCCCGGACAGAAGGCGCCCTATGCGCGATGTGAGCCGGTGCAGATTGTCGACATCGCAGAAAACCTACTCGCGTTTCAGAATGGCGACGGTGGATGGCCCGTCAATATAGATTGGCTCAAGGCGTTCCCGGACAGCGAACTCGCGGACCTTCCCCATGGGCAGGAAGGAAAGACGGGAAAGAAGAGCACACTGGACAATGACAACACGTGGTCCCAGATCGGGTATCTGGCGCACGTGTATCAACAGACGCACCTGAAGCGGTATGCGGATTCCGCGTTGAAAGGCATTGACTATCTGCTCCGGGAGCAGCGTCCGTCGGGTGGATGGCGCGGCGCGGATGTAGAAGCTGTCACGTTCAATGATGGCGTCATGGTCGGCGTACTGGAGGCGCTCAAGGCCGCAGCCGAGATGCGCCCGCTGTATGATTTTGTGGACAAGGAGCGCTGCGCGGCTGCCCGGAAGGGATATGCGAAAGGCATCGATTGCATTCTTGACTGCCAGATCAAAGTGGACGGGCGCCTGACGGCGTGGTGCGAGCAACATGATCACGACACATTAAAGCCCATCTGGGCGCGTACGTTCGAACCGCCTTCGATCACGCCGGATGAAAGCGTGGGGGTCGTCCGCTTGCTGATGAGGATCGAGAATCCACCGCCGGAAGTTGTTACCGCCATCAAATCGGCCGTGGCGTGGTTTGACAAGGTGAAGATTACGGGGCTGAAGATCGAGAAGGCGCCAGCCGAGCCGGTGACGTACAAATGGCACTGGACGGATTGCGATTACGTGGAAACGAAGGACCCCAGCGCGCCGCCCATCTGGGCTCGCTATTATGATTGCGAGACGGAAGCGCCCATCTTCTGCAACCGGGAACGCAAGATCACGCCGAATTTCGCCGAGCTTGATCGCGAGCGGCGCACCGGCATGCCGTGGTACGGATATTGGCCGGCCAAGCTGATGGAAAAGGAGTATCCAGCGTGGGAGCGAAAAACGGCCGCATTCTTGGGGTTGCCGAGACTGTATGTGATCGGAGATTCCACTGCCGCGTTTAACGAGCCGGACCGCTATCCGCGCATGGGCTGGGCCCAGGTGCTGCAGGAGTATTTCGATGCGACCAAACTGCTGGTTGTGGATCAGGCCAAGGGCGGGCAAAGCGCCAAGAGCTATTGCGAGGAAGATATTTGGAAAGACACGTTAACGCGGTTGAAGAAAGATGATTACGTCTTCATTCAGTTTGGCCACAACGACTCAAAAAAGGAAGACCCGAAGAAGTTCACGGACCCCGCAACAACGTACAAGCAGTACTTGAACAACTTCGTTGAGAAGGCCAGGGCCAAAGGCGCGATTCCCGTTCTTCTCACCTCGATTAACCGGAATTCGTGGGCGAATGAAAAGACAATGAAGGACACGCTGGGCGGCTATCCTTCCGCCATGCGCGAATTGGCGGATGAGCTTCACGTCGACTTGATTGATCTCCATCGGATGACGAAAAGCCTATTTGAAGAACTTGGCCGGGAGAAGACGGCGAAAACGCTGTTCATGAATTTGGAGAACGGAGCCTATCCCCATTACCCTGAACCTAAAAAAGGCATTTGGATCTTGCGTTGGTAGTTGGAAGTAGCTCAAGATTCTGGACATGGAGACGAATCAGGCGAGTCAAGGAGTTCACCCATTGGGTGAACAGGAAATGGTA
>CAIYET010000834.1 GCA_903925285.1 Candidatus Hydrogenedentota bacterium
ACACGTTCTGTGAAGCCATAACCCTGTATGCGCGCGCAGGCGGGCGCGTGCTGGCAACGGGAGAGACCTCGCTGGGCGATGCGCGCGGGTTCGACCGCGCGGACTTCGCGTTGGGTGAACTTTTTGGTATCGCGCGCAAAGGCACCTTGGAAGGGCATTTCGCCATGGAAGGCCCTGTAGAACCCGAACCGGCGACCGGCGTGTTTCAGCGGGTGGTGGCTTCGGGCGAGGTGCTCGCGCGGCATTTCGCAACGGATCCGGACGGAGCGGTGGCGGGCGGTCCCGATCCGTTTCCCACGCAAGCCACCGAGTGGCCCGTGGCGGTGACACGAAAGGTGGATAAGGGAGAGGTCCTTTACGTCGCCTTCGGGCTTGGGCGCTACTATGTCGGGGGCACCCTGGTGCACGCCCGTGACCGGATGGCGCAATACATTGACCGTCTCTTGCCGGTACGGCAAATCGTGGTAAAAGGCCCAAGACATCTCGAAGTGACACTATGGCGCCAGAAGACGCCGGAGCGGGTCATCATTCATCTGGCCAACCGGACGCCGCTTGCCCATGACATGCCCCGCATCCACGAAATCATTCCGGTAAGCAACGTCGTCATCGAACTCGAGAGTCCATATCCCTCCGCGCGCGTAACATGCCGATGCGCCGAGGCAACCACGGCAATTGATGGAAACAAAGTGCGGGTGCATATCGACAACCTGGAGGTTTACGCTGCTGTGGTTATCGAACCGGGCGAAAGGGCGTAGTCCGGGTCTTCCAGATATGAGCCGGGGCTTCTATTCAGTAGAGGAGGAGTTGCTCTATGAAGACAGCGGTTTGGACTGATCCCATTGTCGCCGAGACGCGAAAATGGCGCGAGGAACTCCTGATAGAAGCCGGGTACGACTTGGGGCGTCTGACAAAACGTCTCATCGAGATCCAGACCCGCCACGGCGACAAACTCGTAAGTCTGGAATCCGAAATCGAAAGGCGGTGTGCTTTGACGCTACCCGTCAATACAAAGGTCCGCGCGGGCAAGGCAATTATCAACGAAAATCCGTCTGTCGAGAAAGATTGCCATGGCTCTCGCCGTCCTGATAGGCTTAATCCTTGATGGTGCTTAAGGCTGGCCAATTGACAAAAGATGTTCTGCGTGGCGGCAATTCAAGCTCAAGAGAAGCCTACGCTTTACCTGGAGACGACGGTAGTCAGTTACCTGGCCGCCCGGCCTTCGTCCGATGTGGTCACTCTGACGCACCAGGAGATGACGCGCCAATGGTGGGAGAAGCGCCGCAAGCTATACGCGATATTCGTTTCTGAAGTAGTCCACATCGAGGCGAATCGCGGCGACGCGGAAGCGGCCCGGCGGCGCATCCAGATCATCAAGGAATTCCCCGTTCTACGCGCCACAGACGACGCGCGGGAACTAGCCAAGCACTACATGTCCATGATTCCTCTCCCAAGATGCGCCGAAGCCGATGCGCTCCACCTCGCCATCGCCGTCATCAACCGCATGGACTATCTTGTAACCTGGAACTGCCGGCACCTGGCGGCGGGCCGGGTACGGCGTGCCGCCGAACACATCAACCGCGTCCGCAAACTGTCGTCGTGCACGATCTGCACGCCGGAGGAGTTGCTGTATGAAGACACAGATATGGACTGACCCAATTGTGGAGGAGTTCCGCACCACCCGAGAGGCATTGGCGCGCGAGAACGGATACGATCTGGATCGCCTCGCCGCCATGGTTATGAAAAGTCAAACACGCCACGGAAAGAAGCTCATCGACCGTTCGTTGCCAGAGCGAGCGCCCCTCTCTTCCAAGAAGCCGACGAAGGTGCGCCGCAACCCCGTGTCCGTGGTGTTGTGAACCGATATGCAGAAGTCCTATGATGTTCGGCAAGAATTGTTGAGAAGGAGATTATCGGAAAGAATTAGAAACAGATTCTAGGCGTCAAGCCTTGAGCGGAACCCACCCTACAGACTTTTCTTGACTTGCCCAGTTCATGAGGACTTGTGTAATCTATGCACGTGAAGCCACTGAGATTCATAGGGTCGAGTCTGGATGATCTGCGGAATTTCCCCGATGAGGCCCGGCGCGCAGCGGGATTCGAACTCCGTGCCATCCAAAATGGACTCGATCCGAGCGACTGGCGACCGATGCCGACTGTCGGCCATGGCGTCAGGGAGATTCGTATTCGCGTATTGGGCGAGTGGCGGGTAATCTACGCCGCAACGCTCCGCGACGCGGTGTTTGTGCTACATTCGTTTCAGAAGAAGACGCAAAAGACGAGCCAGCAGGACATTGAAGTGGCCCGTCAGCGATACAAACGGATCGGAGGATAACCCATGGCCGATGACATTCTCGATTCCTGCGGCAACGTGTTTCTTGACTTGGGGCTGCCTCCGGATGAGGCCGCCATTCTGCAAATACGCGCCGATCTCATGGCGAAACTCCGCAAGTTCATCAAGTGCAAAAGGTTGAGCCAAACCGAGGCCGCGCGGCTTCTCGCGATCAGCAAGCCCAGGCTTTCCGACTTGCTCAACGGCAAATGGGAACGGTTCAGTCTCGAGATGCTCGTCGCACTCGCTACAAGAGCCGGCATGCACGTTCATCTCAAGACAGCGGCGTGACTATCCGTGTGAACGGGCTGTAGCGCCTCTGCGTTGGAAAGGCTCGATAACATGGCTGTCTTCCCGAAACAAGAAATGGATGTTTTCTCGCTGGCGCACGCGATGATTTCCGGTTATCAGACAAACCCCGGCGATTTCCCGAATGCCGATTTACCCGCGTTGCAGACAGCGACGGAGGATCTCCGGCAGTGCCTTCTCGGGGTGGTCTGTTTCCGCGCGATGGCGAAGATCAAGACCGAAGAGAAGGACGCTGCATTCGATGCGCTGGTCGCGAACATGACGATGCAATTGCAGCAATCCGAAGTGGACACGGCGAGCGATCCCGTCAAGTTGGAGACGATCGGCTGGGGAAAGAAGACACCGGCACAGCCCAGCAATCCGCCAAATCAGCCGCGCGCGGTTGAAGCGATCATGCAAGGCCCCGGCACGGTCT
>CAIYET010000835.1 GCA_903925285.1 Candidatus Hydrogenedentota bacterium
CTGATGCCTCGAATGTCACGTATCGCCGCGTGAAGGAAATGCCCGCGACGGCGGATCCGGTTTTAGCGCCGTTCCTCGAAACCATTGACCACATCCCGGTGATCGCCAAAATCGTGCGCCACACGGCGTGGCTTCCAAACCTGCTTGTCCGGCGCGAAGTCCGTTTGCGCTTGGCCAACGAAGACCAGCGTCTGTACGAACACGAGTACGCGGCAAACTATGATGACCAGGGGCTGACGGCCTTCCATACGCATACCAAACCCATCGAAGTGGGCCGACCGTACCTGTTGCGTCCATGGTTTCCGCCCAAGGCCGCCATCGTGCTGATCCACGGCTATATGGCCGCGCCGCTCGAAATGCGCGCGATGGCCGAATTTTTGTGTGGCAAAGGATACGCCGTGTACGCCGTGCGCCTCAGAGGCCACGGCACTTCGCCCGCGCAACTCGCGTCAACGACATGGCACGACTGGTACGCGTCGATCGAACACGCCTGCGCCATCGCCGCGACGCTGAGCGACCGCGTCGTCATCGGCGGGTTCTCGATGGGCGCCGGGATGGCCCTGCTCACGGCGGCGAACAGACCTACGTCAGTCAGCGCCGTGTTCGCAATCAACGCGCCACTGCACCTACGAAAGTCCTCCGCCAAATTCGCGCCCTCCATCGTCAAGATGAACGCGTGGATGAAATGGTTCCATTGGGACCGATTCCGTTGGGAGTACATCGAAAATCACCCCGAAAACAAACACATCAACTACACGACCAATCCCGTTGCCGCCGTCGCCGAACTGACCACCGCCATGGGCGTCATGGCCGAGACCCTCAAAAATATTACAATACCAGCACTAGTCATACAAGGCTCCCGCGACCCCATCGTCCATCCCGACAGCGGCCCCGCCGTCTTCGACAAGATCGGCGCCACGCGCAAAACCCTCTATGTCCTGGAACGAGACCGCCACGGTATCGTCAACGGCGAAGGCAGCCGAGACGTCTTCGAACACATCGCCCTCTTCCTCTCACAAGCATTACGGAACACTTGACGCGCAGGCTCATAATGAGATCTGGATGGATAGTCGCGAACAAAAGGTCTACAATAGGAACATGTGGGATGTGATATCCTGACTGCGGCGGCGCAACTAACCGTTTACCTTCTCTGAGAGGTAGGGTCCATGCGAATTATCCTGATCGTCGATGACGATGTTCAGCTTTGCCATATGCTGGCGGCAACCATCGAGCAGATGGGCCACCGCGCCGTGTGGGCGCACTCGATCCATGAGGGCCTCGCGAAGGCGTATGAGGCGATGCCGGATGTCGTGTTCCTGGATGTGGTGCTGCCTGATGGCAACGGCCTGGACGCGATCCAGCTTCTGCGACGCGCGCCGTCTACTCCCGAGATCATTTTGATGACGGGCAAGGGGGATGTGGACAGCGCGGAACTTGCGACGCGGCGCGGCGCGTGGTCCTACATTGTGAAGGGGGCCTCGGTTATGCCCATCTTCAATGCGTTGTCCAATGTGCTCGACTATCAGAGTGAGAAGTTAGAATCGGAATGCCAGATGGTGGGGAAGGACGAGGGCATTATCGGAGAAAGTCACCAGTTGCGCGCGTGTGTTGGCCATGCGGCGAAGGCGGCGACGAGCGACGCGACGGTGCTGATTACAGGCGAGACCGGAACGGGCAAAGAACTCTTTGCGCGTGCGATTCACAACCACAGTCCGCGTCACCTTGGAAATTTTGTGGTGGTGGATTGCGCGGCGCTGCCCGATACGTTGGTCGAGAGCATCTTGTTCGGGCACACGAAAGGGGCATTCACGGGGGCCGATAAGGTGCGGGATGGTTTGGTGAAGCAGGCCGATGGCGGGACGTTGTTTCTGGATGAGGTGGGAGAGTTGCCGCTGAGTCTTCAAGGGCCTTTCCTGCGGGTGCTCCAGGAACACCGGTTCAGGCCGGTCGGCAGCGACGAGGAGGTCGAGAGCGATTTTCGGTTGATCGTGGCGACGAACCGCGATCTCGATGCCATGGTTCGCGAGAACCTGTTCCGGCAAGACCTGCTGTATCGACTCCGGACCTTCGAGCTTCACCTTCCCCCGCTGAGGGAGCGAGAGGACGATATCGAGCGGATTGTGCTGTATCACGTGACGCGCATCTGTGAGCGCTACGGGATGCTCCCCAAGCGGCTTTCGCCGGAATTTCTGGAAATGCTTAACCTATACGCTTGGCCGGGGAACGTCAGGGAACTGGTTCATGCCGTCGAGCGGGCGATTGTAGCGACGCAACAACAGGAAACTATATTTGCTCGACACCTGTCTGAGAACATTCGCGTAGCGGTCGCCCGGCAGGTCACCGCAGACCGGCTCACGCACAAGGAAGCTCCGTACCCGGATCCAACGGTTACGCTTTCTCTCAAGCAGGTTCGCGATGCCGCAGCCGATGCCGCGGAAAAAGATTACCTCGCCGATCTCATGAACATGACCCTCGGCAATATAGGTCAGGCCTGCTCGGTTTCAGGGCTGTCGCGTTCGCGACTCTACGCCTTGCTCAAGAAGCACGAAATACCTTTTCAAGGCTTTAGGCCTTAGGCTTTAGGCTTAGGCGAAGCCCTACAGCCTACAGCCTACAGCCTATTCCGATCCCATTTTCTCCTGTTTCTCAGGACATTTTCCTGTCAGACAAGACGCCTGTCTTGTCGCGAGGGATTTTCGGTGCGAATATCATGACAATAACATGCATTGTTGCGCTATTAGCAGTTTATAAAATGATAAATCAGAGCATAGTGTAACCGTGCAGATGTTTCCTTTTTGGCACTTAACTTGCGACTGTACGGGTGTTGATGGTCTCAACGGAAGGGTCTGGGAGAACAGATGGACATTCTGGCATTAGTTCCGCAAGGCGGAAGGGGTTTACCTGGACTTGATGTGGTGGAGCGGAGTTCGGGAAACGGTGGGGTCGCGTCTTACTCCAATGTTTCGGATTTATTGTTACGCCTGCGACAGGGCATATGCAAGCCCGCCATTCTCATCCTTTTTAGTGACGGTCCGGCTTCCTTGCGTAGCTTGCATGATGCCGGCGACCTACTCAGTGGTTTTCACATCGTCGTGGTCCTGGAGACGATGGACAGGGAGTCGGTGTCTTTGGCGCATCACCTTCAGCCGCGCGTAGTGATTGCGTGTGAACAAGCCGACGCGGAATTGGCGGCTATTGTCGAGAAGATGATCGGGATAGACCCGATGTTGCGTGCGGGAAACAATTCACAAGGAAAGGGAGGACATTGATTATGTCCACGACGCTGGAAAGTGGAACGCAGATACGCGCGAGAGGCGGGCTGCACTTGACCTTCAAATTGGGTGAAGAAACGTATGGCATCGAGATCCTGAAAGTGCAGGAGATCATCGGGATCATGGCCATCACGCAAGTTCCAAGAACGCCGGAGTTCGTGCGTGGCGTTCTCAATCTGCGCGGGAAGGTGATCGCCGTGATCGATCTGCGACTCAAATTCGCAATGCCCGCGCAGGAAGACACGGAACGGACCTGTGTGGTCGTGGTTCAAGTCCTCGATGCGGACCAAGTTGTCACGATGGGCATCATCGTCGACGAGGTTTCGGAAGTGCTCGAGGTGAGCGCTTCGCAAATCGAGCCGCCGCCTTCGTTTGGAGCGTCCGTGGACACGGATTTCATTCTGGGCATGGGCAAGGTGGGGGATCGCCTTGTGATTCTCTTGGATGTACAGCGCGTGTTGGGAACCGACGAGATCCAGATGATCGAATCGTTGCAGCGGGAAGAGTAATTAGAAATAGGAATCGAGGGTCGTTGAGATGGCGTTCACATATTTTTTCCGGGATCTTCAAACGCTCGAGCAGATGGTGGAATATGCGCTGCCGGCGCTCAAGAACAGGCGGCAAATCAACGTATGGGACGCCGGGTGCGCGCATGGCCCCGAACCGTACACGATCGCGATTCTCTTACGGGAGAATATGGGGCATTTCATGTTCCGCAACACGCGGATTTTCGCGACGGACATCGATATCTCGAACCAGTTCGGTAAGGTCATCGAAGAAGGCGTCTATCCGGATGAAGAAATCAAGCGCATTCCGGACGAGATTCGCACGAAATACTTCCGCGAGTCTGGGCGTCCCGGGCATTTCCAGATCGCCGACGATCTCAGGAGTTGCGTCCGTTTTCACCGCAGCGATCTGCTCGATCTGAAACCGGTCAGTACGGATCTCGGACTTATCGTGTGCAAGAACGTGCTCCTGCATTTTCAGGAGGCGCAACGCGTGGACGTGATTCGCATGTATCACAACGCTTTACAGGACGACGGTTTTTTAATGATGGAACAGACGCAGAAGATGCCGTCCGAACTCGAGGATCTGTTCGAGCAGGTCGTTCCGAATGCGCAGTTGTTCAAGAAGAGGTGTGCGGCGTGAAGATCACGAACTTGACGGAATCGAGCGGTATCTATACGTGCAATGCGTACCTCGTCTTGGGTGCGTGGAGCACGCTCGAAGACGTGAACACGCTCGTGGATGTCGGTCGCGACCCCGCGATCATACGAACAATCGACGATGTTTACACCGGCGTGGGGAAGAAACGGGTTGACCAAGTCGTCGTGACGCACTCGCATTACGACCACACCGGAATGTTGCGCGAGATTTGCGCGGCGTATAGCCCGAGGGTCTATGCGTTCAGTCCGTTCTGGGAATCGGACAGCGGTCTGTTGAGCGACGTGCTCAGTCCGGCGCAAGTCCACATCGTCAAGGATGGCGATACCCTCAGAATCGGCGACCGGACCTTCGAGGTTATCCACGCGCCCGGCCATAGCAACGACTCGATATGCTTCTACTGCGAGGCGGAGGGCATTCTGTTTGCGGGCGATTCGCCGTTGGTCTTGCGGGCGCCGGCGTCTTATGACAGTACGCACCGCGAAGCGTTGCGCCGGTTGAGTCAAAAGAAAATCAACACAATATATTTCGGCCATGGAGCGCCGATGACAGGTAATTGCAGCAAAGTTCTACAGGAATCGGTGGAGTTTGTGCATGTGGGCTGACAGGCCACAGACGTGGCCACATCAAGAAAAGGAGAGAACCATGTTGAAGAACGTGAAAGTCGGAACCAAGTTGATCGGCGGATTCATGCTGATCGCGATCCTCGTCCTCGTTGCGGCTGGAGCAGGTTACTATGGAAGTAAAACAATCAATAACGGTATGACTTCGATGTTCAAGGACAGGCTGCTGCCTATCGAGCAGCTTGGCAGTGCCAGATCCGCCGTACTGGTACTGCGTGGCCAGGTCTTTAAGTCCCTTCTTATTCCCGAGGAACTCGCCAAGGGACCGGAACTCCTCGCTGCGGAGGTCGAGATCGTCAATAAGAACATCAAAGACTACAAGGCGACGGAACTGCTCCCGGAGGAAAAGGAAGGACTGGCCAAGTTCGATTCCGCGTGGGCCGATTACCAGAAAGAATGCGCCAATATCTTCAAGATTGCCGCGCTGGGAGACCTGAAACCGGCGATTCAGCCAATACTTGAGGGCGGTGCCGCCGCAAACGCACGGAAAGCAGTTGACGCAAGTCTCGAAACGCTGATTGAGATCAACTCGAAGGCGGCGGAGCAGCTCAACGCTCAAGGCGACAAGACCTTTGCGTTTATCACCATGGTGGATATAGGTGTGGGCGTCGCAGGCTTTCTCTTGGCCCTTATTTGCGGATTCGTGCTCTCTCGCAGCATCACGAAACCGGTACAGCGCGCCGTTCACATGATACAAGAGTTGGGGAAAGGCCATCTCGGGATGCGGCTCAAGATGGATAGCGGCGATGAGATAGGCGTCATGGCGAAGGCGATGGACCAGTTTGCCGAGGATTTGGAAACTGTGGTTGTCGGAACCATGCAGAAGATTGCGGCGGGCGACTTGAACGTCTCGCTTACCGCGAAAGACGCCGAGGACAAGATTACACCGGCCCTTCAGGCAACGATCGACTCGTTGCGCGGACTCGAAGACGAAGCCAGCATGCTGAGCCAGGCCGCCGTTGAGGGCAAACTCGACACGCGAGGCAACGCAGACAAGTTCCAAGGCGCGTACAAGGGAATCGTCCAAGGCGTCAACGATACGCTCGATGCGGTTATCGGGCCGCTGAACGTGGCTGCCGAGTATGTGGACCGGATCTCGAATGGCGACATTCCGCCGAAGATCACGGACAACTACAACGGCGATTTCAACGAGATCAAGAACAACCTGAACAAGTGCATCGACGCGATGAACCTCCTAACTGGGGACGCGGGCGCATTGGTGAAGGCGGCAGTCGCGGGTAAGCTCGACACACGCGCGGACGCGTCGAAACATCAAGGCGACTTTGGCAGGATCGTCAAGGGCGTCAACGACACGCTCGATGCGGTTATCGGACCGTTGAACGTGGCTGCCGAATATGTGGACCGGATCTCGAATGGCGACATTCCGCCGAAGATTTCGGACACGTACAACGGCGACTTCAACGAGATTAAGAACAACCTGAACAAGTGCATTGATGCGGTGAACCTGCTGGTTGCCGACGCGGCCTTACTCGCAAAGGCGGCGGTTGAAGGCAAGCTCGATACCCGCGCGGATGCCTCGAAACATCAGGGCGACTTCGCGAAGGTCGTCAATGGCGTCAACGACACGCTCGACTCGGTTATCGCGCCGCTTCGCGAGATTGGCTCGGTACTCGAGAAGTTGGCGGAGAAGGATCTTACGGCAAAAGTCACCACGAATTACAAGGGTGATTTCGATGCGCTCTGCACCAATGTCAATACGGCCGTGGATGGGCTTGGCGAGGCTATGGAGCAGGTGTCTTCCGCTGTGGAGCAGGTTGGTTCGGCCAGCACGCAGATTGTGACGGGCAGCCAGGCGCTTGCGTCGGGCGCGAGCCAGCAGGCGTCGTCGCTCGAAGAAACCTCGGCCTCTCTCGAGGAAATGGCCGCGATGACCAAGCAGAATGCGGAGAATGCCAATCAGGCCAATATCATGGCGGTCAAAGCCAAAGGCGCTGCCGAGAAAGGCCAAGGGGCTATGACGAAGATGTCCGACGCGATCCGGCGGATCAAGGAATCTTCGGATCAAACGGCGAAGATCGTCAAGACGATCGACGAGATTGCGTTCCAAACGAATCTGCTCGCGCTGAATGCTGCGGTTGAAGCGGCACGTGCGGGCGATGCCGGCAAGGGATTTGCAGTGGTCGCGGAAGAGGTTCGCAATCTGGCCAAGAGGAGCGCCGAGGCCGCCAAGAATACGACGGCGCTTATCGAGGAATCGCAACAGAACGCCAACAATGGCGTCACGGTGTCCGACGAGGTCGGCAAGATCCTCGAGGCCATCGTGACTGATGTGAACAAAGTGGGCGAGATTATCGGCGAAGTTACGTCCGCGAGCAAGGAACAGACGATTGGGATTGACCAGGTCAATACGGCGGTCGCCCAGATGAATACGGTGACCCAGCAGAGCGCGGCCAACGCGGACCAATCCGCCAGCGCGGCGGAAAGCTTGAACCAACAGGCCGCGACGTTGACGGAGATGCTTTCGGCGTTTGTTTTGGCCGGCACGGGTCACGCGCCGAAGCGTGCTCTTGCGCCCATCAAAGTACTTCATGCGCCCAAGGGCGAGGCTCCGAAATTGGTTGTGGCTACCCGCAAACCGAGCCGTCCGGCGGTCACGGCGGGACATCGCGGTGGCAATGGCGGATCGAAGGGCATAAGCCCGGAACAGGTTATCCCGCTGGACGAGGATGAACTGGCGAGTTTCTAGAGCACGAGGCCCGCGCGGGGAACGTGGAGGAACCGAGAGGCCCTCCACTTCCCCGGAGCGGGGCGCGAGGCCGGTTGAAACGTTCGAGGATCTGTCATGCAGACGATTTTGATAGTAGACGATCAGGAAATAGTACGCCGCGTGCTGAAGACGATGCTCGATTGGTGCGGTTTTGCGACCATCGAGGCGGCTTCCGGCGATGAGGCGCTGCATGTCTTCGAACTCCATCGGGAGCAGATTTCCGGCGTGCTGCTGGATGTGGTAATGCCCGGATTGAGCGGCGAAGCCACGTTTCTGGCGCTTCGGCGATTTTGGGCCGATCTTCCGGTTGTGTTTATGAGCGGAGTAGATAAGGACGACTTGCCCGATTGGCAGGGGCTGCACGCCGTTGGGTACGTTCATAAGCCCTTTTGCCTTCAGGAACTCCTGAAGTCGATCGATAACGTTTTGGGTTCCCGCGTGGGAGCCGCAGGAGTAAGAGTTAGGCGTTAGGAGCCTTCGGGTTCCGCTGGCGACGAGGAGGGCAGGTGCAATGACTGATATCACGCAAACCATGGATCAGGCCGTGAAGGCCATGGACAAGCGGGCGGGGAAGTATTTGACTTTCCGCTTGGCCAACGCGGAGTACGGCATCGAGATCCTCACCGTGCAGGAGATCATGGGGATGGTGGCGGTGACGCACGTTCCACGCACCCCGGATTTCATGCGCGGCGTGATCAATCTGCGCGGGAAGGTGATTCCTGTGGTAGATCTTCGGCTGAGATTCTCGATGGAAGGCAAGGATGACACGGAGCGGACATGCATCATTGTGGTGCAGGTGGGCGGCGGAATTGGCGCGGTAACGATGGGCTTTATTGTCGACGAGGTGTCCGAGGTGTTGGACATCCCCGGTCATGAGATCGAGGACGCGCCGAGCTTTGGGGTCAGTCTGGACACCGCCTATATCCTGGGCATGGCCAAGGCCAAAGATTGCGTCAAGATCCTCGTGGACATCGAGAAGGTCTTGGCGACCTGTGCAATCACGCAAGTGAAAGAAACGGCCTGATACCGAGTGGGCCGAGTCTGTCCAAAGTTGGTAGGGCGGGATTGATTCCCGCCTATCTTCGGAGGCGGGAATCAATCCCGCCCTACAAGAAGAAAGAGGAGAGCGCAATGTTTACGCCGGAAGTGCATGAGCAGGTAGAGCATCTCGCGGGGATGCTGGTGTTGGCGGATCCGAAGGACTTGCCGTCGCTGGCCTCGTTGCACACGGAATTCGAGGGGTTGAAGGCGTGGGCGTGTTCGGATGGTCACGCCCAGCTTGGCGAGGTGGTAAAGGTGTCCGCGACTTGGATCGAGATGATTATGCTGGATGAGGTGGAGAGCGCGTCGCGTGTATTCGATGATTTGGGGCAGGTGGTAGCGAATCTTCAGGGTATCGTGCGCGACGGGCGTTGTGTCGAGGATTTTCGTTGGCCGGCGGGTCTTGGCCTTAATGGCGATGTTGCGAATTCGGAACCCGGCTCGGACGGCGAGGACGATGGAGTTACGGTAGTTGAGCCGGAGGCTTGTGTCGAGCCGGTGGCGTCGAGTCGTCCGTTGGAGGGGGATCCCGATCTTTTGGGCGAGTTTGTGAATGAGGCCCGCGAGCATCTCGAGGCGGCGGACATCAATCTGCTGAAACTGGAGACGACGGGTAGCGACGGGAACGAGGACGCGTTGAATGCGGTATTTCGGGCGTTCCACACGATCAAGGGCGTTGCGGGATTTCTGGCGCTCGACGCGATCTTGCGGTTGGCGCATGAAGCGGAGAGTCTTTTGGATCGTGCGCGTAAACACGAGCTCGAGCTTGTGGGTCCGGTCATGGACGTGACGTTCGATGCGGTTGACATGTTAAAACACCTCATAACGAACGTCAGCGAAGCCTTGGAGGCCGGAACGCCTCTGGCCACGACGCCGGGTGTGCCTGAGTTGGTGCGCCGGATCAAGGCGCTGGCTTCTGGTGTGCTTATCGAGGTTGGAACCGACAAGGCGTCGTCCGTGGAACCTGGGACTCCGTTGGGTCAAATCCTTGTGGAATCGGGCGTTGTCACGCAAGAAGCCGTGTACAATGCCTTGGCGCAGCAGCATGCGCCGCAGGCGCACAAGAAGTTGGGCGAGGTGCTGGTTCAGAGCGGCAAGGCGTTGCCTTTACACATAAACGCCGCGCTCGATGTTCAACGCGATACGCTGGAGTCTCCCAAGATCGGGGACATCCTCGTGGACATGGGTGTCGTCTCGGTGGGCGATGTCGAGACGGCGTTGGTGCAGCAGGCGGACGAGACGTCCGTCCCAAAACTGGGCGAGTTGCTTGTGCGGACAGGTCAGGTTGCGTCCAAAGACTTGGCGCAGGCGTTGCGTGCTCAAAACGGTCCGCCGCAAGCGGGTACGCAAGTTAGGGAAACGGTCAAGGTGGACGCCGACCGTCTTGATCTCCTCGTGGACATGATAGGCGAATTGGTGATTGCGGAGTCGATGGTGAGCCAGTCCGGTGAAATGCGGACGGGTTGCTCGGCGGAACTGACCCGCAGCATGACGCAACTGGATAAGATCACGCGCGAGCTTCAGGAGATGGGCACGGGCTTGCGGATGGTGCCGATCCGCGCGACGTTTCAGAAGATGGCGCGATTGGTTCGCGACCTTGCGAAGAAGTCGGGCAAACAAGTCGAGTTCATCACGAACGGCGAAGACACGGAATTGGACAAGACGGTGGTGGACCGGATCGGCGATCCGCTGATTCACATGGTTCGCAACGCGGTCGATCATGGGCTTGAACCCAACCCGGAAGATCGGGTCAATGCAGGGAAGCCGTCGACTGGCCGCGTCGAGTTGCGGGCGTTTCATAAGGGCGGAAGCATCCATATCGAGATTGAGGACGACGGGCGCGGGCTTGACCGCGAGGCCATTCTTGCGAAGGCCCGCGCGCGTGGCCTGGTTCGCGAGGGCGACGTGCTAAGCGACCGCGAGGTCTGGGACTTGGTTTTCGAGCCGGGTCTCTCGACTGCGAAGACCGTAACGGACGTGTCGGGGCGCGGGGTCGGCATGGATGTGGTCAAGCGGAATATCGAGGCGTTGCGTGGGCAGGTCGAGATCCAGTCCGAAGCGGGCCGGGGCACGATTTTCAGTATCCGTCTACCGCTGACGCTGGCGATCATCGACGGCATGGTTGTACGGATTGGACGCGAGCGTTACATCATTCCGACTCTCTCGATCGTGATGTCTATCCGCCCCGAGGCGCACCAGATCTCAACCGTGGTGGGCCGCGGCGAGATGCTCTCTTTGCAGGGCCAACTTCTACCGCTGTTTCGTCTGGCGCGTCTGTTCGAGATTCGGGAAGGGGTGCAGGAGGTGACAGCCGGCATCGTGATGGTCGTCGAGGATGAGGGACGCCGGACTGGGTTGTTGGTGGATGAGATTCTTGGCCAGCAGCAGATTGTCATCAAGTCGTTGGGCGAAGCGCTCCAGGGGATTCAGGGAATTGCGGGTGCGGCGATTATGCCGGACGGGACGGTCGGTCTTATTTTGGATGTGAGTGGCGTGGTCGGGCTGGTGAACGAGAAGAAAAGAGGGCTGTCGCATGCCGAAGCCGCTGCGTGAGTTACTCACCCCGCTTGCCGCTCCTTCTCGCCTTAGGAAGGCGATGCGATGGCATACGCCGTGACAGCCGGACGGGATACCCGCGTGAGCGTCGGGGTGACGGACGACGGACTGGGAGTCGTGGTCAGTTGCGTCGTGGCCGATGCGAACCTTGAATTGCTCAAGGACCTTATTCTCCAGGAGATCGCATCGTTGGGGATCGCCCACGCGCCGGATGCCGACTCTCTTGCCCGATGGCTGCGCGAACAAGAGGCGCATGGCGCCCGTATTGAAGGCATGGTTCTCCTGAAGGGCGAAGCCGCGATCGCGCCGCAGGACGGGAGCATCGAATGGGGTGGGGATTTCTTCGATACCGGATTCCTGATGGATGAGACCACGGGCGCCATTGACTATCGTCGGCACGCTGCGCAAGTTGCCGTCAAGCAAGGTCAATTTCTCGCCCGGTTCATTCCGCCGCGACCGGGGACCGAAGGGCACGACGTGTTTGGAAAACGCATCGTGGTCCAGAAGCCCAAGGCTCCTCGGATTCGCGCGGGAGCAAACGTCCGGGCCGATGAGTCCAGCAATGAATTTTACGCTACGAAGGATGGCCGGGTTCGGTTTTCCGACGGCGTACTCCTGGTCGACCCGGTCTATCGGGTAACGGGCAGTGTGGACTTGGCCGTTGGAGATATTGTCCATTACGGTGCGGTGTTGGTCGAACACGACGTTGTTCAGGGCGCGCGCATTGAGGCGAGTGGCGACATCGAAATCATGGGCTTCGCAGAGCCTGCGAACATCGTGTGTGGCGGGACGCTCTTTGTTCACGGGGCCATCATGGGCGGGGAAGGTCACACGATTCGGGTAAAGGGGGGAGTCCGCGCGCGGCTTATCGCGGGTGCGGACATTGAAGCTGGCGGGGACATCGAGGTCGAGCGGGAAATTGTAAACTCGCACGTGAAAACGGGCGGGAAGGTTCAGATGCCTCATGGCCGCTTGGTGGGAGGGACGCTCACGGCGCATGGGGGCGTCAGTGTGGGTCAGCTCGGCAGCCCCGGAGCGATACGAACGGACCTGGTTGTTGGCGAGGATTACCAACTGAAAGCTGAGATTGAAGTCCGCGATAAACGCGCGTCCGAACTCGCAGAGATGTTCGCCGCGTATAGTGAAAAGGCCCAGCTTATCCGTCAACATATGGAGCGGCTCTCGACGGAGCAGCAGGAAAAGGCCATGCTGCTGTTCCTCAAGGTCGACGAACTCCAGGATTCGCTGAAAGAATTGCATGACGAAATCGAGGAGGTTCGCGCGGCCTCACGCGCACGTGCGAAGCGGACGGTTGACGTTTCTTGCGTGGTGTATCCCGAAACGATGATTGGTATGCGCGGCGAGCGGTTGCATGTCAACGAGGAGATTCCAGGCCCCATTCGCTTCCGGCTGCTGGATGGAACTATTTTAGGCTTTAGGCTTTAGGCTTTAGGCCTTAGGCCTAAA
>CAIYET010000836.1 GCA_903925285.1 Candidatus Hydrogenedentota bacterium
GGTTCGCCGGAACGGATCGACTTGAAGAGCACGTCGTGTTCGATCTGATAAGGATTGCATTGCCCTTCCCACTTCCACGCGTTCTCGCCCCAGATCTGGCACCCCATGATCGAGGCCTTGCCCTTGGTGCCGAACACCGTGCTCGATGAGTCGTTGTAGCAGCCCTCGGTGGTCCGGCACAGCGCGTAGATTCGGACACCGTTCTCCATTTCGTACACCACCGAATGATGGTCGAACACGTCGCCGTACTTCAGCGCCGTCATCGAGGATCTCCCGCCGAGCCCGTGGCATTTCACCGGCGCCGTGTCGCGCAGCACCCAACTCGAGCGGTCCAGGTTGTGTACCAGCGACTGCGGCACGTCATCCCCGGAGAGCCAGCGGAAATGATACTGCGTGCTGCATTGCCACTGGAGTTCCGACAACCCCGGCGCGCGCTCGATCACCACGTACGGCGCGCGCAGGAAATTCTCCTCGATACAGACCACGTCGCCGATCGCGCCGTCATGGATCCGTTGGACGGTCTCGGCGTATCCGGTGTGATACCGGCTCTGCAAGCCGGAAACCAGACTCAGCTTCTTCTCCTTCGCCAACGCAATCGCGCGCTGCAACAGCTTCATCCCGGCGGGATCGGTGCCGTGCGGCTTCTCGACAAAGACGTGCTTGCCAGCCTCGAGCGCGGCCATCGCATGGAACGGGTGGAACTTCGCCGCGTTGGCAATCACCACCACGTCGCTCGATTCGATGACGTGCTTGTAGCCGTCGAACCCCGCGAAACAATGGGCGTCATCGACCGCGATCTGGTCCTTCTTCTTTCCTCGGAGTTCCTCGCGCCGGGCTTTGACACGGTCCATCAGGATGTCACACATCGCCACCAGCCGCGCGCCAGGGTCCGCCGTCAGCGCCTCCGCGGCCGCGCCGGTATTGCGCCCGCCGCAACCGATCATACCGACGCGGATGACGTCGCTGCTGGCGGCATACGCGTTTCGCGCAATGAACTGCGTGCCCGCCACCGCCGCCGAAGCCGCCACCGCCGAACTCTTCAAGAAATCGCGCCGCGTGGTGTCACTCTTGTTCCCTGATTGCTCCGAACTTTTCATGTCATCTCCTTTACGAGGTCCAAGCCTCAACCAAGCACCCTCATATCACCATGGACAGTCTAGCCCATAATTCCCATAGCTTGGAAAGCAGTTTCCGATCAACGACCCGTCGGCAGTGACTTGATGTAGGATTCGTAAATCGGCACCGCCTCGTTATCTTTGGCGAGCGCCCGCACCACCAGCCGCGCCCGCGCCGTCGCCGACTCGCCTGTCTTGATGTCGCGGCCGATCTGCGCCAGGTACAACGAGCGATGGCCCTCCCCCGCTTGCGGCGTCATCACCGCGTAACTGTCCGTCGCGGGAGCCATGATGATGGCGCAGAGGTTGTTGGCGAGGTTTCTGCGAATCCCGAGCGGCGCGAAGTATTCGTCGCGGACAGCCCAATCGACCGGGCTCGGTTCGATCTTCCAGCGGCCGTCTTGGATCAGCGTCACGGCCTGCTTATCGCGCGGAAACGCTTGCCAGATTCCCTTGTCCGGTTCAGTGGTCTGAAACATGGGTCTGCCGTCCGGGCCGCTCTCGACGCAGACTGTCGACGCGGGGAACGCTTCCGCAAAATACGACGCCAGGAACGATTCGAAACCGGTCAGATCCGCGCGCGCAGTGACAGACGTCTCGACATCGAACGTGTCGGGCGCGCTCCAGCGATAGACCGCGGCCAGATCGAACGGTCGCCCTTCCGCCGCGACCCAGTGCACCTCGACGCTACCGTCGGGCCGAAGCACCGACGTGCTCGGCCAATCCCATGCCCCACCGCCGTAACGCTTGTTCGTCGTGAACACGCGGTAATGACCGAAGATTCCGTAGTTGTTCCCTTCGAGATACGTCCCCGTCGGGACGTGTTCGACCTTCAACAACCCGATGGATCGGCCCTCGTTCCGCAACGTCCCGCGCAACACACCCGTGTCAAAGGTATAGGCCTCATTGCCCGCCGGTTTGAACGCAAGATTCGCCGATTCCCCATACGCCGCAATCGCCGCCACACCAATCAAACTCAGCACAAATACGCGCATCGTCGTTCTCCTCATGCTTTCAACCCGTTCCGGTGGGCTTCACGCTTCCGCACTTTTCTTGAAGTTTACTGACATTTCCCATATGGACCAACCCGTGACCATCGCGAGCAAGTCCTCCGCGATCATACAGGCCCAGACCGACGCCTTCAAGACTAGCTCTGAGGTCATTCAAGGCCCAATAACACCTTTCGCAAGCAGTCCTCAGCGCTGTTCGTACGAATTCTCCCGATCATTGTGGACAACGGTCTTGTAAGCGTGCAGCGCGCCAGTCTCAGATGGCATTCTTCATTTCAGATGGAACGAAGGAAGCTGTACTCGCAATCGCCA
>CAIYET010000837.1 GCA_903925285.1 Candidatus Hydrogenedentota bacterium
CTAATCAAGTGCCTTAACATCAACGGGCTGGCCGCGCCGGATCAACGCAGCTACGGCGACGTGCCGTTGGCAAGTGACGAATCCATAGACGGGCAGTACACCGTTTCACCGTCCACGTCCAAGACGCCGGAACAAATCCAGGGAGAGATCGACCCGGCATTTGCGGCGGAGATTGCCGAGTCTAGCCACGACGCGGCGCAGGCACTTGGCCGGCTTGAGTCGGAATCGTTGATCGAGGATACGAACGCGCCCCCGACTACCGAGGTGCCCGATGTCGATGCGCTAAGCGCGACTGACGCACGAGCGCGCATCACGCGCTGGGCGAATGCTGCCGGAACGCGAATGGCTACCGCGCCCATCGACCAGGCCTCCGCAATTAGCGCCGCAATCAGCGCCGCGCGGTCGGTGTACGCCAACAAACAGGCGACTATCGGCGACTTGAACCGCTCCGCCAACGTCCTGCGCGACCTGGCCGTGTTGCAGGCACATATGCCGTTCTAGCGAGAGTCTCCTCCTATTGCAGCCTGGCGGGAGACGACGGACGCCCGCCAGGCGCGACCCGGAGTACACCATGACAAAGAAACCTTCACGACTTGGTAAATTGTTTACGCGCCAGGCCATCACCATCCAGCCCGACGCGCCGCTGGTGCCGCCGGCAGACGTGGATCGAATCTGGCACGAGACGTTTGAAAACGCGATTCGCTGCGGTAACGGATACATAGTGGCGCGCACAATCGCGGATGAAGTAGTGAAACGAATCGAGCAAAGAGATCACGTTGCCAGTTGACTTCTGCCGATTCGCGTATACCATTATCAGCATGAAGATCACCCCCAAGCGCGGACGCCCGCGCGACCCCAACAAACGCCGGATGTGTGTCATGATCCGGCTGACAGTCGAAGAGTTCTCTTTAATCAAGGCCGGCAGCACGTCTGCCGGCCTCTCGTTATCCGAGTACGTCAGACGAATAGCGATACCACCTCCGCCCCGGATGGAATAACACTATGGCCGAAGGACGAATCCTTAACAGGTCTATTAGCCTGTCAACTAAGTTCCATCTGTTACCGGATGACACGTGCCGGCTGCTAGCGACATGGATAATCCCGCACCTCGATAAAAATGGCGTGTTCTACGGCGATGCCACAGTCGTCAAATCTCTCGTCCTGCCGATGCGCGAGGACATAAGCGTAGAGACCGTAGACGGATACATACAGGCCATGCAATCAGTCGGGCTACTAATCGTTTACGAGGCCGATGGACGACGCTGGCAGTGGTGGACGGGATTTTCGCACAATCAATCAGGCTATATCGACCGAGAGAAAACGAGATACCCGGCACCTCCCGACGAAGGCCAAACTATCTCGATTGAATCTGGATTGAATCTCGACCAAGATGCGCCTGAAAGGAAAGGGAAAAGAAAAGGAAATATAAATGAAAGTGAAAGGGAAATAGATGTCGCATCCGCGCCATCTCCACATTCCGACCCTTGCGTTATGCAATCAACCGTTTCCGATCCTGAGCCTAAAGGCGCGACGCAGCGACCACGTGATCTGTTATTTGATGCAATTGCCGACGTTACGGCATCCAATCCGAAACTACTTGGATCACGAATCGCAAAATGCGCCAAGAATCTGCGCCGGGTTGACGCAACGCCCGACCAAGTTCAACAAGTTGCAACGTGGTATCAGGCGTGCGATTGGCGCGGTCAGCGCGGCGACAAACTGACATTTTCCACTTTGGAAGAAGTCTGGGATGCCGGGATAAAGAACCTGCAACCTGCCAAGCGCGCCAACGGAAAGGCGAATGAACCGGCGGGCTTTGCGGCAATCCGCGAATGCATGACCGATCCGAGGTATCAGTGATGGCAACTCAACGAGAAATCATGGAAATCTGCGGCGTCATGGCAGCCGCGTATCCAAACTTTCAGCTTCAGAAGCGCACGGTGGACGTGTACTCGGACTTGCTGGCTGATCTGGACGCCGACATTCTGGCAGCCGCTGCAAAGCAGGCGATGTCGGAGAGCAAGTTCTACCCGTCCGTTGCTGAAATCCGCGAGCGCGTGATGGCGATGCGCCGGCAGGCCTCAGGTTTGCCGGATGCTTACAGCGCGTGGGATGAAGTCATGCGCGA
>CAIYET010000838.1 GCA_903925285.1 Candidatus Hydrogenedentota bacterium
ACCATTTCCTGTTCACCCAATGGGTGAACTCCTTGACTCGCCTGATTCGTCTCCATGTCCAGAATCTTGAGCTACTTCCAACTACCAACGCAAGATCCAAATGCCTTTTTTAGGATCATCGCATACGCGTATTCGGCGGGATTGCCTTCGTAGTCTGCCGGGATATCGGCCACGTCGAATGACGGCGTGCGAAGGGAATAGAAGTCAGCCAGCTTGGGAAAACGGCCAAATTCGATGTCCCGCATACCCTTGCCGGCAGCAAACATGACAGGAGCGCGGAATGCACACATCACGACGCCAAAACGCGCATCGGGCTTGTCGCCAAGCGCCGCCAGTACGGTCCAACTCGACCAGCCGCTCACAACGCATACGATGACCATTGCCAACAGATCGCGTGCAATCCCGTGCTTTTCAGCATATCTGTACGGCACGCGATTCGGGGCATTACCCCCATGCTCGGCAACGTCTGCACCACTGTCTTGTTCCGGCGGATGCTCGACATTCGCAATCGTTTCTTGCACGTGGCAATCGGTCATGACAATCCCTTCACATCAAAGAACCTCGGAAACACCGGGAAGGGCGAATTGCGCCTAACCAGGGTGTTGCTCACCGGGAAAATAATTCGCGACCTCTTCACCTGCAAGAAGACGATTGAAGTCCGGTTCTTCCGGTGGCTAACGGCTACTGATCAATTACCGCAACCGTCAGTTGGCGTTTTCCGGCCAGACCGCCGCTATCTTCAACCCGGCAAGTAACTTCGTAAGTGCCGACCTTGTTCACATCGAGTGCTTTCATGTCGAATTTCACTTGCGATGAAATATCGCCGTCGCAATCATCTCCGGCGATGACCGGCGGCGGAACAAATGCCTTACCCTTCGACCATTTCATTTGTGATGAGGCGTCAATATTTTTATCAACGAAGAGGATGGCCGGGGCGGAATTTGGCGGCGCGTCGGCGAGCGACGAAAGCCAGGCAATCCACTCGGAGCATACCCAGTCGTTCAGTTCATTGGGCGGATTCGCCGTTAGCGCGGCCCGATCGGGCGGGTTAGGGAGAATCTGTGCAATCGGCGCTACGATACATCTCGCGCGATATCCGTACGTTTGGCCGACGTGTGGTTCGTAGATGACAAACTGGTAATCCCAGGCCGGGGCACGGGTGTCGGAACTCGGGTTCCATAAAGTCAGACGCATCTCTGCGGCCCTATCGAACATCATGACAAATACATACGTGTCGTCTACGGTTGAAAGATCCCCATCTCCGTCGATGAATCCATAATAGAATGGCCGGATGAACTGAACGCGGGTCTCCCCGATATTCATCCCCGCCGCCCCCTGCTCCATGGGCAATCTTTTTACACCGACATAACGGGTCGGCCCCAGATCGCGGGCCAGTGAAAGGGGGCCGTCCAGCGACCCCTTTTCATAGAAAGAATTCCCGACGGACATCCAGGTAATCGTATTGCTGTTTCTATCGATTCCGTAGAAATAGATGTTCCTTTCTATCGCCGTGCAATTCAGATAACTTGCCCACATGAACACAAGGTACCCTAACGGCCCGGTATTCTCTTCGTTGATCGTGGCCTCGAATTTAATATCCATCGCTTGGCCACTAAGGGAGAATGTTTCCGCACAGTCAATGTTCCAAAGACACTCATTGCCGCGCCAAAACATTCGTCCGGAAGTGTCGCTCAGTTGTACCAGGCGGCTCTGAACCTTTTCCGGGGCAAAATCCGCCCTCCAATTATCTTTCAGCGCGCCATTGTAAATGTGTTCGAAATAGAACCCGGTTGTAAATAGGTTCTTCTGAGGGTGTTGAAGGCAGTAGAAGCCTCTGAAGCCGTTCTTGTTGGCTGTGAACATCT
>CAIYET010000839.1 GCA_903925285.1 Candidatus Hydrogenedentota bacterium
ATCCTGCCGGTGGCTTTCGTGGGTGGGCTGAGGGGGCCGTACATGCGGCCGATTCCGATCGGGGCGAGCGCCGCCATGCTGTTCTCGCTGCTGGTGGCTTTCATCGTGACACCGTGGGCGGCGGTCCGGATTCTCAAGTCGGGCCATGCCTCGGCGCACGGTGAAAGGGAAGACTTCGTGACGCGAGTCTATCGCGTCGTCATGGGAAAGATCCTGCACGTTCCGGCGGTGCGTTGGTCCTTTCTGCTGAGCGTGGTAGTCCTGTTGCTCGGCTCGGTCTCTCTGTTCTATTTCCAATTCGTAAAAGTGAAAATGCTTCCGTTCGACAACAAGAGCGAGTTCCAGGTGATTGTGGATATGCCGAATGGAACCACTCTCGAACAGACGGCCCGCGCCGCTAACGCTCTGGCCCGAGCCACGCTCGATCAGCCGCAGGTGGTGAATCTCCAAACGTACGTGGGCACCGCGTCCCCATTCAACTTCAACGGACTGGTCCGGCACTACTACCTGCGCCAAGGGTCGAATGTCGCCGACATCCAGGTGAACCTGCTGCCGAAAGGCGACCGCAAGCTGCAGAGCCACGCCATCGCCAAAGAGGTTCGACAGCGGTTGCTACCGGTGGCCGAGCAGTATGGAGCCCGCGTCAAGGTGGCGGAGGTGCCTCCCGGACCGCCGGTGCTCGAAACCCTGGTGGCCGAAGTCTACGGGCCGGAATTGACCGAGCGCACCGCCATCGCGCGGCGCATCCGCGATTTGTGGAAACGCACGGATGGCGTTGTGGACGTCGATTGGTACGTGGAAGACGACCAGCCGAAATACCGGCTGTTGGTGGATAAAGAGAAGGCCGCTTTGAATGGTATTTCCGAAGGCGACATTGCCCAAACCATGGCGCTGGCCTCCTCCGGATACCAGGCGGGGCTGCTGCATTCGGACTCCGCGAAGGAAGACGTGCCCCTGATGCTGCGCCTCGACCGCGCCACCCGTTCGGACCTGGAAAAGATTCAGAACCTCAAAGTAGCCGGACGAACAGGCCGGCTGGTGGCGTTAAGCGAACTGGTACGCAGCCAGGAAGTGGTGGCGGACAAGAGCATTTACCACAAGAACCTGCTTCCGGTTACTTATGTCACGGGCTACGTGGCCGGCGCCATGGAAAGCCCGGTGTACGCCATTCTTAAGCTCGGACCGGAGATGGACAAGTTCCGGGCGCCCGGCGGGTACGCGATCGAGCAACATATGGCGACGCTCCCCACCGATGCCGAGCACTATTCCATGAAGTGGGATGGGGAATGGCACATCACCTACGAAGTCTTCCGCGATCTGGGGATTGCCTTCGCGGCGGTCCTGATCCTGATCTACGGCCTGGTGGTGGGATGGTTCCAATCGTTCGTCACGCCGCTGGTCATCATGGCGGCAATTCCGTTTTCGCTCGTCGGCATCCTGCCCGCGCACGGTCTGATGAATGCATTTTTCACTGCCACTTCGATGATCGGGTTCATTGCGGGGGCGGGAATCGTGGTGCGCAATTCGATCATCCTGGTCGACTTCATTGAGCTTCGCCTGCAGGAGGGGATGCCGCTCGATCAAGCGGTGATTGACGCCGGAGCGGTTCGCTTCCGTCCCATGATGCTGACCGCGGCAGCCGTGGTTGTCGGCGCCAGCGTGATTCTGTTCGACCCCATCTTTCAAGGTCTCGCCATCGCGCTAATGGCGGGAGAAGTCGCGTCTCTGGCACTGTCGCGCATGACGGTGCCCATTGTCTACTTTGTCGTGAATCGAAGGAGAAAACTCGCATGACCATCGAACGTTACTTGCGCCTGATTGCCGGCTTCTTTGTGATGCTGAGCGTCGCCCTCGGTTATTGGGTCAATCCGGCATGGTTTCTGTTTACTGCTTTCGTTGGCTTGAACCTGTTCCAGTCGGCGTTTACCAACTGGTGTCCCATGATGACTCTCTTGCGAAAAGTCGGAGTCTAATCAT
>CAIYET010000840.1 GCA_903925285.1 Candidatus Hydrogenedentota bacterium
CCCTACTGAGGTTCTTGCAGCCGTCCACGCCATGCCGGAGAAAAGCATCCTCCTGCTGCGCGACTTCCATCTGGTTCTCAAAGACCCGAACCCGATCATCTACCGGATGCTCAAGGATGCCCTATTGCACGCCAAGACTGCCAACAAGACCATCGTGATCCTCTCGCCTGTGCTGGAGCTTCCCGTCGAGTTGTCGAAAATGTTCGTGGTTGAGTATTTCAAGCTTCCCGACCGCGCTGAGTTGCAAGTCGTTCTGGAAAACCTTTGCACAAGCACTGGCAAGCCCATTCCCGTCAACGGGACGCTTGACGCTGTGCTGGATGCCAGCATGGGCCTTACAACGACCGAGGCGGAAGACGCATTTGCGCTATCGCTGATCGAGGCTGGTACGTTTTCGCCTGCTGTCATATCCCGTGAGAAGGCGTCCGCCGTAAAAAAGAACGGGTTGCTGGAAATCATCGAATCACCTGTAAAGCCGGAAGACATCGGTGGTCTGGAAATTCTCAAGGAAGACCTGCTCTCGAAACGCCGGAACTTCACCCGTGCGGCCCGCGAATACGGCCTGCAATCCCCGCGTGGAATACTTGCCGTTGGGCAGGCAGGAACCGGAAAGTCCCTGACAAGTCAAGCGTGCGGGAATATCTTCAATATCCCGCTCATCAAGCTAGAATCTGGAGTGCTCTTTGGTTCGCACGTAGGTCAATCGGAAGCCAACTGGCGCACGGCGTTCGCTACGGCCAAGGCTGTCGCTCCGTGCGTGCTCTGGCTGGATGAGGCCGAGGCATTGTTCTGCGGCGGGAAATCCTCTGGAACGACCGATAGCGGGACGACCAACCGCGTCGTAAAGGCTGTCCTCCAAGACATGCAGTTCAATTCGGATGGGATCTTCTGGGTATTCACCGCCAACGACATTGACGGGTTCCCTGATGCACTCATCGACCGGCTTGATGTCTGGAGCGTTGATCTTCCGACGCAAGCCGAGCGAGAGGCAATCTGGAAGATCCATATCGCCAAGCGCAAGCGCGATCCAAAGGCGTTCGACATCCCGACGCTGGCAGAAATCACCGCTGGATTCTCCGGTCGCCAGATAGAGCAAGTCTGGCTCAAGACCATGACTCTCGCCTTCTCCGACGAAATGCGAGAGCCGACAAATGCCGACTGCCTCACCGCTGCCGCTGGCTTCACCGCCACCAGCGTCACGATGGCCGACAGCATCGAAAATCGTCGCCGTCGCCTCGCTGGAAAAGCGAAAGCGGCATCGCTGCCAGAGCCGTTCACGCTTAAACCAACCTCCAACACAAGGAAACTCGCAGTATGAAACTGGAAATTCAAAAGGTGAACACCACCATTGTCGTAGCGTTCAAGGACAAAGCCGAGGCTGAGCACATGATTATGCACGCACGATCAAGGATGCCGTCCGCAAGGTGGACAATAAAGATCCTCATGTGCTTGCAAGGCGTGAAGCTGCACGCGAGAAACGCGAGGAACGATTGCGTGAATCGCTTGCCACCCTTCGCCTTCTCCAAGGAGGTCGAATCACGCTGGACAGCTTGAACGAGGGAGAAAAAGCGGGAGTTCTACGCGCAATTCAGCAAGAACTTGCCAACTCGCGAAAGCTGACAGAGAATTTCGGCGGAATCGGGAACCGGGCAATCTACGAGGAAATCCGGGAACTGGAACACGCATAAAAAACAAGTGTAGCCCCGTAGATGTCCTACCCAATCTGATAAAACCACAACAAAACTATGAAAATCGCTCTCACCCCAAGCCTGCAACTCACGACCGAGCATCCGTCTTCCAGCTACGGCGTCCCCGTTCTCGTCCACAATCCGAGCATTGAACCA
>CAIYET010000841.1 GCA_903925285.1 Candidatus Hydrogenedentota bacterium
GACAGTCTTGATATGTCAAGCAAAAAGATCGCACGCCCCAGTCGAACGAAAACGCAATGAAATCAAACTCCCGATACCCGCTCCTCACCTGCCCGCGCGAAAACTCGCCCCCTTACCTGCGGATCGGGGCCTTAATGAAAGAGACGCCTGCCTATTCTATGGCGTATCCCGCACTTTTCTTGCAAGACGCCGCATGGAAGGAGGTGGACCGCCTTTCATAAAAATTGGAAAGGCAATTCGTTACTCCGTCGATGACCTCCAAAAGTGGGCTGACGAACACCGCTGCGGTGCCCGCGCATAAGGGGGATTGACCATGCCAGAATCAACCGATCCCTTTCGTGCCGACGTGGAGCGCTTAACCAAAGCGGTATTGTTTCGCGAACCCGAGACCATCCGCGAGATTATTCCCGCCGTTCGCGTTGGACTGTTACGAATGCAGCGTCAAGAGCTTGCACGTCGGGTTGCGGAACATCCTGTGTGGGCCTATAGCGATGGCGAGATCTTGCGCTTGGCCATTTTGGCATGCCGGATTGCCTCCACGGAATTCAGCGCATGATGATCGACCATCCCGAACGCCGCGACCTCGAATTACTGAAGGCCGAGGTGACTGCCGCCGGGACAACCTTCAAAGGTAATGAATGCCGGTGTCCGTTTCACGAAGACAAGCGTGCATCGGCTGGCGTGTACGTGGACGGTGAAGGCGTAGCGCGCTTCAAATGCCATGGTTGCGACGCATCCGGCGATGTTTACGATATCCGCGCGCGCATCAAGGGTGTGCCTGTGGCTGATGTGCTGCCCAAGGGCGAAAGATTCCCAAAGAAGGTAGCCACTATCACCACACCCGCCTCGAAGGTGTATGACTCCCTCGAAGACATCATCCGCGTCGCCAGTGTCAATTGCGGAGCGTGGGTAAAGACCTACCCATATCCTGACAAGTCCGTCGTGCTCCGGTTCAATCCGAAGTCATTCCGCCAGGCGCACAAGAACTGCGTCGGCTGGCTCTTCACGGCGCCGCCGAAGCCATGGGCACTTTACGGCCTTCACTCGCTCGGCTGTTTCGAGTGCGACACGATTGTCTGCGAAGGCGAGGAGGACTGCGACAACCTACACGCACTCGGGTTGCCCGCTGTCACGAGTCGCGGCGGCGCTATGAATGCCCGGCATTCGGACTGGACACCATTGGCGGGGCGTTCGTGTGTCTTGTGGCCGGACGCCGATCCGCCTGATCCACCAAAATACCCACAGGGCAAGGGCCTGGCGCACATGGTCGAAGTCGGCGACATTCCCACGAAGATCGGCGTCACTGTTCGCATCGTTGACGTGTCAAGACTGGAACTACCACCGAAAGGGGATGCGAGTGACTACCTCGAACGCTACACCGATTGAAACCAAGCGCATGGCGATCTTGAGAATCCTCGACGATGCGCAACCGTACACGCCTTCGGCAGAACCGGACACGACGACGGACAGCAAACCTGATGTAGAACCGTTCACGCTATCAGCGCCGCCCGAAGACTGGGACACGTGCGAACTGCCGCCTCGACAATTTGCCCTTGGGCTCGCATTCCCCATTGGCGCCGCTACTCTCCTACATGCTATGGGTGGCCTTGGAAAGTCCATGCTGATCCTAGTGTCTCTCGTGTCTGCGGCCATCGGGCGCACGCTGATCGAAGGATGGAATGCCGGACTACCCGCGCGCGTCCTGTATGTTGCCTTGGAAGATGACATGCTCGAAATTCTTCGACGGCTACAGCGCATCCGGCACGTTTTTGACCTGACTGAATACGAGCGATCCCTTGTGACCCGCAATCTTCGCATTCTGACCCCCA
>CAIYET010000842.1 GCA_903925285.1 Candidatus Hydrogenedentota bacterium
CTCAAGAAGCAGATTGCCGAGGTGCAAGCCGCCATTGCCAAGTACCAGGAGGGGTTTGAGAAGGGTCTGTTCCAGATGGAGGATGTGTCCGAACGGTTCCGGGAATTGGGTGCCAAGAAGCGGGCGCTAGAGTTCGAGTTTGCCGAGCGAAGCGCCCTCACGACGTTCCCGGCGGCGCTCACCAAGACCGAGAACGTGGTTAAGATTCAGGCGCAACTCCGCGAGGTGTTCCGTACGGCGTCCATCCGGGTCCAGAAGCAATACTTGGACGCGCTGGTTGAGTACATTACGTTCGACGGGACGAAAGTCGAGGTAAAAGCACGGAATGACGGGATTATCGCTATCTTGGAGGATCCGAAGGCGTTAAAGCCGGAGAGTGTGGCAGGGGTTATATCTATAAGCCAAAAATGGCAGCCCGTAGGGGATTCGAACCCCTGTGACAGGACTGAGAATCCCGCATCCTAGTCCACTAGATGAACAGGCCGCACAAACAGCGCGGTGGCCGCGTCTTACGCTAATGGCTGCCGGACTAGGACTCGAACCTAGACGACCCTGATCCAGAGTCAGGTGCCCTACCAATTAGGCCATCCGGCAAGAACGAATTTATGTTACACGAAAACGGCGCGAAAATCAAACACACGCGAATCACCGGCAGCGGTGCGAAATGGGAATCAGGGAAACACGCGGAACCTCACTGGTGTGTCCGTGAGAGTCCCGCAGGCAGAGTGGTCGTAGAGTCAAAAAACTCAGCCGTTGTCCAAGCTGGCGCAAATCAATCATTTGGCCACTAAAATCTTCGTGAATTTGGATCGAGTCATTGAGGCCGTGGAGACGGTGGAGTGTTCCCTTGGGGCAAGAAGAGCTCTTGGATGTGGTTCACCCCTTTGTCTTCGGTAAGGTCGAGCAGACTGACTACGCAGCCTTGCGATGGTAGTAGCGACGCAGACCGTCGAGTCGATTCCGGCAGGCAACTTCTCCTTCGACACGCCCGACTTCAGCGTTCGGTTCAATGAGCCTGTTGCCCAGCCCTTGGTGATTGCGTTCGCCATGGTAATGAACTACGAATTCGGCCAAGGTCCGGCGCAATGAAGGTTCTCCGAAGAACACCATCCGCTCAAGGCATTCGGATTTCAGGCTGCGCATATACCGCTCGATCTGTGCGTTCAAGTTGGGGCTTCTTGGAGACACCAGAACGGCCTTCGTATCCGTACCCTCGAGCACCCCAAGAAGCGGCATGAATTTCGCATCTCTGTCAATCAGCAGATAGCGAGTGTCGTGGAGAAATCCGTCGTAACAGTCGGTCAGATTCCTTCCTGCTTGTTGAACCCATGCCCTGTCCGGGTGTGGTGTGACGCCCGCAATCTCGACCCGGCGCGTGGTGAGTCGCATCACGACCAGAATGTAGAAGGTCACCAAGCCATCACGCGTCCATACCTCAATCGTTGTGAAGTCCACGGCGGCGAGCACTTCCCAATGGGCTTGGAGAAATGTCTTCCACGTGGTTGAATATTTTCACCCTACGGGATTCAAATCTTGAAACAACCCGTTTCAGATCCACGTACCGAATATAGAAATTGCCTGGTACCATCGCGAGTTCCCTGGCGCGTCGAATAGCCAGAGATTCATTGGCACGGGAAAATCCTCCTGGTTCTTCACGCGGTACAGGTTCTTCAGCGGAATCCCCGGCGGCAAGCAAACACCCTTGAACGGATGATTGGACTCGTGGTACGCCGTGAACTGATACACCGGGAAAAAATAGCGGCCAATGAAGGGTCCCTTGCCGGAGTCTTCGTCGTAGTCGTCTCGCAGACTGCATATACAATCATAACCGCAGTCATTATATAGGACTCTCATAATAATGGGCGGGCATCCTTGCGGGATCTCGAACTCGGCGACGTAATAATCGTATAAGAGCCCATCGAGCGGATCGGTATAGGCCCCTGGCGGGCGCAAAGACCATGGCAACCGCCCTCTTTCTTGCGGCCCCGTTGTCCAATAATACGTGCCGCCATCGGGATCGGTCTTTTCTTCAAAAGGAATGGGGTCGATTTGACAGGTTCTGTATGTCCTGAGTAGGTCGTCCACTTTCGCCCGTTGCCAGAGACGCGCAACGCCCAGCGGCAGCGACAACGCAAGAAATGCAACCGTCAGAAAGACAAGGGATCTCTTGACGGGCAACATCTTCCGGTGGAACCACCCTGCGGTGAAGAACATCTCTCGTCGTTTTTCCTTGGAGGCAATCTTGCGTATCAGGCTGAATGCCCTCTCGATGCAAAATGCCGGCAGCCAAAAGGCGAAAAACTCGAGATGGAAGGCATTGCGGTCCTGAAAATAGAGGCCCACGTACCCACAGAAATACAGAATAAGACCCAGCGCAACCAAGGCCATCCAGATGCTGCGCGTGCTGATAATTATCAGCGCGGCGATCGCATAGTATTCGCCGTATTTCCCAAGATGCCGCTCGATGAACAGATGAAGCGAATGCCATGCCGGTTTCGGTTCGTTTCGATTATCGGGGTTTCCCCGCGCACCGAAAACAGGATTAACCGTTTGGCTGGTAGCGGCATAGCCGCGCATACCGCGCACAATATGCGTGGTGGCCGCATAGCCGCGCGAGATGACATCCGCCGGGAAGGTGGCGACGAGATGGAGCAGGAGATTTCGCCCCGCTTTTTCGACGCCACTTTCGCCCGGATACCCGGAGATTGGAGCGGAAAACGCATTACCCACGATATCAAAGGCTAACGCACCTGCCAGTTGCGATACACCTGTTACGGGTGCGCAGAAAAGATTGGCCACGCCCTGCAAAAATAGGAAGCCTTGGCACTCGTGCCAATGCTCCATGAGCAAATCCCTGGGCGGGGCAATCGCGTTGGCGATGGGATTGAGCACGTGTGCGAGCGTTGCAGAAAAGCAACCGACGCCCTTCGCGGCGACTTCCGCATCGCCATTCGAGGATCTCGCGTTATGGACACGTATGTTGGCCTCGACGAAAGCGTCGTCGGTTTGCGCCACTGGCGCATAGCAGGCGCGTCGCATCCCCATTGTTTCCTGGCAATAAATAGCATGGCCTTGCAACAGGTAGAACCCGTTGTACCCGCCGGTATTCCGAATCATTAGCAAGACGGGCGACGCTAAAATCACAAACGCTCCCAGAAGAAGAGCGGCGCTCAAAGCGCGCACGCCAAGGCCTATTCGCCCTTCTTTTCGATGCGCAAGAAAAAACAAGGCAAAAAGAACCGGTGGAAGACAGATAACGCAATCCTGGCGGAAACCATACCCGACACCGATTATAATGCCAAGAGAAAACGACAAGACCAGCAACGGACCGACGCGGATCGGGCGTGACAGCAAGTAACCGGTCGCGAGAATGGCGGCAAGTATGAAAGGGCCTTTCGAGAAATCCCGAATGGTGGGAAGCATCACAATCATGAGGGGCGACGAGATCGCCAGGAACGTGCCCGCCACGCTGACGGCACGACCCATTCCCAGGCGGAAGATCGCATAAATCAGTACGGCCATTACCCCGAAAATCATACTGATAAAAACCGGAAGGCACGCCCAGTAAATCCCAAAAAGCCGCCAGATAATCCCAACCGCATACACCATATAAATCCGGTCGGTGACAAATCTCCCCTCGGCCGGTATCACCGTCATGGATTTCGGCAGATCGTTCGGATTCAGATAAGTCGTGCGGAACGCCAGAAAATCGGCCAGGGCAGGCGGCGTCACAGTCGCCTGCGAGAACCCATGCCCGCTCGCCCACAGCATGGCAGGCTCCAGATCGGTCGTAGACACATCTACCCATCCACTCTCCGGACGGTGCTGGTGCCACCCGGCGCCCGCCGCCGCGACCAAGCAGATAACGAGCGCTATGCGGGCGTCCGTAATGCGTAGCAACCGAAAGTTACGAAGAAAATACACGGGAAACCACCTCTACGTTTTGCTTCCAGCACGATAGCAATAATCACTTCATGATTACCACAAACAAGCGTGCAGATGACGCTGGGTACCGCTTCGGACTCAGCAAAGGCTGCCTGACATGGTTCGTCCCGCAAAGTACCTGGCGTCATCATCTCACGGCGTCTGAGCCGCTCCCGCTTAACCGCTGGGTTCACGTAGCCTGCACCTGCGACAACCGTGCCATCCGCATCTACATGGACGGACGCCCCATCGCCGAACGGCCCCGTTACGGCACCGTCAAAGATGGCGGCACGCGCCTGGCGCTAGGCAACTACGATCTAAACCATAAGGCGTTCTTTCATGGCGCATTGGATGACGTGCGATTGTACGATCAGGCGTTGACGGACGAAAAACGCCGGACTTTCGCCGAGGGGGTCTCATTCAATTCAGCACGTCGTACAAAGTGACGGCAACCCTACAATTTGAAGAACATACCGAACATGTATAATATGTTGTTCAAAGGCTCGTGGAGCCAAATGGGTGCCGTGGCTGTAACTTACGTTAAACCAATAGGTTAGGGGAAACCCATTCGGGTGCGCTCATAACCCAAAGGACGTCGGTTCGAATCCGCCCCCGCTAAGAACGGAATATGAAAACAATCAATTATTACAGACTGTACAACAGATTCCAGTCGCTATATACTTTTTTCCCCTACAATTTTGGAAAAGGCAGAGCATTTCGACCTCTTCGATACAATATAAATCTGACATTCAAATGCAACTTGCACTGTCCCTTTTGTTTGATAGGAAATCGGGCAGACTATAAAGAACTCGATACAGAAAGCTGGTTGGATTTCATAAACACGATACCGCCTTTTTCCCTGATTTCATATTCAGGGGGAGAAGTCACTTTGAGGCCTGA
>CAIYET010000843.1 GCA_903925285.1 Candidatus Hydrogenedentota bacterium
GCCTTCCGCAGCTTGGTCCAACTGGCCCAGCGCAATGATCGCGTAGCCCGCGCCCGCTTTGATCGTCAACACCGCCGTCGTCACGCTCCAGTCGTCCGTCGAGGTCGTTTTGAAGTTCGCGTCCTGCTGGAACTCCGCCATAAACTTCCACAGGCCCGTCTCCTGGAACATCTGTGGCGGGAAATCCGCCGCCGTGAACGTGGCCACCCCGTTAACATCCGTCGTGGCCGTCAACGGCGTGAACGGCGTCATTCCACCAGGTGTCATAACCGACAACCGAACCGTGCGCCCCTGCAACAACGCCTGCAAATTCGGGTCACTCGGCCAATTCGCAACCGAGAAACTGGCATCTACGTGGAAGTCCGTACCCCCTTCCAGATTCAACAGCGCCGCCGTGTGTGACTGCGACAACGCCAATGTCGGCTGCGCTCTGTTCACAGTCAGTGTGGCTGTGTTGCTTGTTGCCGCCATGTATGCCGCATCACCGGACCAACCTGCCGTAAGCGTCCACGGCATGCGGTCCTCCGTTGCTTCAGACGGATAAAACGTCTTCGTATAGTTACCGCCCGAGTAGAACGTCCCCTCCGGGAACAAATCCGAACCAACGCCAGACGGCGACATACTGTGGAATGTAACCGTCCCCGAACCTGTTGGGGTTGGCACGATTTGCCCCGACATAGTTAGGGTCTGCCCCAAAGTGATTGTCCCTGAAGGGGCAATAAGTTGCGAAATAGAGGACGCCACTGTACCCCCAAGAATGATCGTACATGTATCGGACTGAATAGCTGGTCCGTCAAGGTCCGTGTCGCTGGGCGTCACCACGCAGTACCACCGATCACCGTACGTGGTATCGGCATTGTTGACCACGCTCTGGAGAGAGGCCGTGGCAGCATCGTGCCGGAATGAGCTAAAGCTTGGGTCCGCCGCATGTTTGACGTACCAATCATAAGCATATTTGACCGGATCGCCATCGGGGTCGGTTCTCGGTGTGGTCACAATACAAAGCAGGTTGCCCACATCTCCCAAGACGGACGGCAACGATACGCCGCATGCGTCGGGTGCTCGATTGTACAGCGTGCTCACCTCCATTCCGGGACCGGTCGGCGTCAAAATTTCCTCCCCATTCTGGGCCGTCGCGGTCACAGTGTACACCGTCGCCATGGCCAATCCCGTTATCTGTTTCGTCCCCCACTGCGAGGCAGTCTGGAAGACGGCTGATGCCCCCGGTTTCCCGTCGGTCTGCACCCACGTGTTGCCGCCCACATCCGGCGTAATCTGGAGGGCGTAGACCGTCGAGGGCGGGTTGGTGTCGCCCCACGCAATCGACGCATTGAGCGCATGCACGCCCACGATATGCGGATAGGCTATGGTTACCGTTGGTTGAAGCGGCGTTGCAGCTAGGGTGTATTTTGAACCCGACACAGCGGGAGTCGTCAGGACGCCGTTGCCATTGCGCGACTGGCCACTGAACGAATACTGCGTGTTCGACAACAGACCCGTCGATATCCACGGCGTGTTCGTATGTTGCCAGCCCGAATCCGCGACCATCCCCGGCGTTGTCTTGACAAAATGCAACCCGGACGACTCGCCCGTCAGCATGCTCGGGGTGTTGGTCGAATTCACCGAAATGCTCGTGGTCGTCGCGTCCGAAAACATCAAGCCGGACAATGGTTCGATGAGCGTATATACCGCACCCGTCCAAGGCACCGTCTCATCGCCCTGTGCGTTGCGCGATTTACCGCTGAATGTATATAACGTGTTTGGCGAGAGATCCGTGAAAGGCCATGGGGTGTTGCTCTGTTGCCAGCCAGAATTCGTCCCCGTGTTCGCGTCCCAGAAATACAGTCCGGACGACCCGATCGTCAGCCTGCTCGGGGTGTTGGCCGATGCCACATTGATGGCCGTCTGGCTGATGGGCGAAAACGTTAAACTCGTCACCGGCTCGATCTGCGTATATTGCGAGGCCGTCACCGGGGCTGTCTCAACCCCGGCCCCGTTCCGCGACTTCCCGCTAAACGTGTACTGTGTGTTGGCCGAGAGACCCGTCGAAGCCCAAGCCGCAATTTGTTGCCAACCGGGCTCCTGCCCGGCCGTCGTGTTGACAAAATACAACCCGGAATTGCCCGACAGAAGGTTGCTCAGTGAACTCGACGAAGAAACCGTAATCGTGTCCGCTCCGACGGACGAAAAGGTCAAGCCTAAAACCGGCTCGATCAGGGTCCACGCGAGATCCGTCACCGGACCCGTCTCTTCGGTTTCTGCATTGCGCGACTTCCCGCTAAACGTGTACTGCTTGTTTGCCGAAAGCCCCGTCGATGCCCATGGTGTATTGTTATTTCGCCAGCCGGAGTTTGTACTTTGCATTGAATTCGCGAAATACAAGCCGGACGAGCCGCTCGCCAGGTTGCTCGGCGCCGGCGTGGCCGCAACGCTGATGCTGTTCAAGCCAAAGCCGGAGAATACCAGGTCCGATACGGCCTCGATCAGCGTGTACTTCGAGGTTGTCGCGGGCGTCGTCTCGACTCCTACCCCATTGCGCGACTTCCCGCTAAACGTGTACTGCGTGTTCGCCGCCAAACCCGTAGATTCCCACGGCGTGTTCGTCTGCTGCCAGCCCGAATTCGTGTCCACACCCGGCGTGGTGTTGGCAAAATGCAGGCCCGAACTACCGCTTGCGAGGTTGCTGGGCAAGGTGGGGCCCGATGCCACCCAAATCTCAGTCGTCGTGATATTCGATAACGTAAGGCTCGGTACCGGTTTAATCAAGGTCCATGCGCTATAGTTGGGCGTTAAGGCGCTGTCCTGTGCAAGACCTTTTGCACAGACTTGAAATGAGTATTGGGTGTTGGGGGAGAGAAGGCTATGCTGCCAAGACAAGGCGTTTGCACCCGTAGTAACCCGCAGGGTCGTTGGAGCGTTCGTACCCGGGTCGTCGTATACCTTGAACCCCGTGTCTTCGATGGACGGCATGTTCGAATTATCCGTCCAAGTCCAGGTGATCGCGTTTTGCCCGATACTCGTCGAGCCGGGATTCGATGGCGCGGTCGGCGCGGTCACGTCGAACTGGGCAAAAGAGGATCTGACGTCACCATTGAAACCCCAGAATATACCGCCCATATAGAGCGTGTTTCCCGAACCTGTCATTGTGTACACTAGGTTGTCCGGGTTGGGAGCCCAGTCGAAAATGGAATTGCCCGTACTTGCATCGATCGCGGCGGCGCAGCTGCGCGCCTGACCACTGATTGCCGAGAACATGCCGCCTGCGTAGAGTGTGGTGCCCAGCTTGGCCAGGGTGGTGATTTCACATCCATTGTAAGGATCCGGGCTGACATTCGGGTCCCATGCCAGGATGGTACTTGGAGATTCGGAGACGGCGGCAAGGCAGTTACGCACAGCGCCACCGATACTGGTGAATTTGCCGCCGACATACACGGTGGAATTCGCAACCAGCAAAGCTCCCACATCATTGTTTGGCGCAGGATTCCATGTAGTGCCGAGGCTGAGAGTTTCCGCGTTGTATTGATAAGCCGCCAAGTGATTACGGGGCGTGCCATTGGCGTTGTGGAACGCGCCTCCCACGTATAATGTGGCCGAGGATGCCGCCAACGCGTTGACTTGGCCATCGGTACTAAGTCCTTTCGATAACAGAGCGCCGGTTGAGGTATCGATTTCCGCCAAATTCGTGCGCATGCTGCTGCCGACCTTGGTAAACAAACCGCCTACATGCAGATATCCCCACGGCACTACCAGCAACGCCTTCACAACCGGAGTCTGCCCAGATCCGGCGGTTAGAGAATACGGCGAATAATCATTCGCGCCGCTCGTGTGGTTCATGGCATAAAGATTGCTTGCCGCCCCGGCCCAAACGGTAGTACCCGAATAGGCCAGCGCATATACCGTGGTGGGGGTGGTCGTCGGAATCCACGTGGTGGGTTTGCCGGTAGTGAGGACCAGTTTGGCAATATTGGTCCTGGGTTGCGCACCCGCATAGCCAAACCAGCCACCCACCAGCGATTCCGTCATTAGGTTTCGTAAAAGGGTATAAAGTTTTGCGCAATCGTTGTTTAGGGGGTGTCGCTATTTCGTGAGCAAATTCGCATTCAAGAAAGAGC
>CAIYET010000844.1 GCA_903925285.1 Candidatus Hydrogenedentota bacterium
AGAACGATGCGCGAATGGGCCGCAAGTTTTTTCACCGCTTTGCTTTGCCGGGTGCCGGGATTTTTGATGGCCTGGGCTTCATCCAGAATCACCATCCACCACTGCATGCCTTCCAACCACTCTTGCCGGTCCACCATGGAATAGGTGGTGATAACTAGGTCGGCGTCCGCCAGAGGTTGATCCGGGGCCTGGGCGATTTCCGCCAATGTGTGGCGATCCATCTCGGCCGAATGCAGGAACACCAGTTTCAACGATGGCGCAAAGCGCTCCGCTTCGTTTCTCCAATTTCCCAACAATGAAGCAGGCACAACCAGTAACGATGGAGCATGCCGCCGGCCCGATTCGTCATGGCGTCCGCACAACAACAGGGCTAACACCTGCATCGTCTTTCCAAGACCCATATCGTCGGCCAGGCAGGCGCCCAGGCCCAGCTCCGTCAGAAAACGCAACCAGGCCAAGCCATCGTGCTGGTACGGACGAAGCGTGGTCCGCAACCCCTCGCCGACATCCACACCGCCTAGTTGCCGGGGATCGCGCAGTCCCGACAGCATCTCGCGCATCCCCTCGCCGGCTGTTACATGCACCCAGGATCGCTCTAGATCCGCCTGTTCCTCGTGTTTCAAATCCACCGACGCACCGGCCAGCAGACGCATGCCTTCGATGAAAGAGATCCCATCCTCCTTCGCACGATGCCGCAAGGCTTCCCAGTGCTCGATCGCCTCCTTCAGTTTCTCGCGATCCACCTCGACCCACTGGCCCTTGATTAGGACTAATCCCTCCTCGCCCGCCAGCAGCGCCGCCAACTCCTCCTGCGAAAGCGATTCGTCTCCCAGCGCCATCTTTACATTAAAGTCCAGCACGGCGCCGACGCCCAACATCGATTTCTTCTGCTCACCGATAGTCACCCGCACCTGTGGGCGCGGACGTTTCCGCCACCAATTCGGCAGTCGAACGGATAGGCCGCTCTCCTCAAGCGACGGGACGCTCCGCAGGAACTGGTAGGCGCGCGCCGCGGACCACGCCATCGGCTGATAGATGTCGCCGGAATCGACCAGCCTCTTCACCCAGTCGCAACGTTCAGCCGCTTGCTGAACGGGCGAAAGCAGCTTAATGAGCGCGGGCTTATTTTTCGCTCCCGCATATTCCTCGAGCGCCTTGCGTAACGGCAAATGTTTCAGTTGTCCCGCAACCCCAAAGCCTGCCGTGAAGGTCGCCATGAAAGCGAACGGGCGCGACTCATCGTTCTTGTTTTCCGCAAGATGAAAACAGACCCGCCCCACTTGATGCCACTTCGATGCCCGTTCCGCCACAAACGGTTCCAGGCCACCCGCCAAGGCGACTGTTTCATGTATCCATTGATCCAGCGCCTCCCAAACGTGTCGCAGTAAATCGGGGGAGAGATATTCTCCACCTCGCATCGGCGGCGCCGCCAACACGAGGCCTGCGCAATCCGCGGACGACGGCGCCTCGACTTCGAACGTGACGGTCGACTCCGGTATGTGGCACAAACTTGTGAGATATCGTTCCGACAGTTCCTGCCAGTAGCGCAATGTCGGCGAATCGTCCGCTTGGATCTTTTCTGCTGCCAGCGAGAAAAGCCCCTCGCGCCAATCCGCCTCAAACGCCTTGCGCAACGACGACCATGAGGTGGAATCAGTCTCATTCGCGGACGCTTCCCAACGAAGCTGTCCCGTTGGTGTCAATCGTATTTCCATTTCCCTACCTTCCGACAGGTTCCTCTCCCAGCAACCAGGCACTCGCGGGCAACCATTGAATCGGGGCCGGTAACGGTTCACGCGGGGGCAATGAGTCATACGTGAGCAAAAGGGGAACGGCTTCCGGATGATCGGCGGCGGCGGAAAGCAACGCCCGTACCTCACGCTCCCACACGCCGGGTTCCTCCACTTCCGCGACGACCTGAATCAGGAACGTCTCGCCCTGGGGTCCGGTGCCGAAGAAATCCACCTCGTGGCCTTCCCGGGTTCGCAAGTAGCCGGCTTCGTGGCCGCGGCGCTCTAATTCGATCAAGACAACCGTTTCCAGAGCGCGCCCAAGATTCTGCCGGCCCGCGCGCTCGTATAGCGGGATGAGGCCGGGGTCGACGGGATAGGCCTTCCGGGGATTGACCATGCGCTGCCGCTCGGATGCGGTGTGCAATGAAATGGTGCGGATGAGAAAGGCATCTTCCAGATAGGCAAGGTATTCATGCAACGTGTTCTTCCCTACAGTAATGCCCTGTGACTTGAGCGTGTCGTGGAATTTTTGGATACTGAACGATGAAGCCGGATTGCCCAGCAGATGGCGCTGCATCCAGCGCAACGCAATCAGGTTGGTCACGTTATGCCGCTCGACGACGTCACGGAGCGTGGCCACATCCACGTACGTGCGCAACAGAGTGGCGTGGTCGCGCGGACTGAGTCCTTGCGTCTCTGGAAACCCGCCCTCCATGAGATAGGCCCGGAAATGTTTCTCTACAGACGAACGTTCCGCTTTGGCCAGGGCGTTCCAAGGCGTTTTCGGTTCCATGCCGCGATGGCGCAAGAACTCACGGAAACTAAAAGGATGGACCAGCACTTCGATGCCACGGCCCCGCATGCTTGTCGCCACTTCCCGGCTGAGCAAACGCGCGGAAGATCCCGACAGGAAGATATCCATCTGCTCGGTATCCATGAGGCGCCGGGTGAACTTTTCCCAACCGGGCGCGAGCTGGATTTCGTCAAGGAAAAGCGTAACACGCGCTCGGTCCCGCCCTTCCGGGTGGAGGTTGAAGTACTCCTCCACTATCCACTGGAGATCGCCCGTCGTCATTTCCATGAGGCGTTCATCCTCGAAGCTAAAATAGAGCAGTCCATCAC
>CAIYET010000845.1 GCA_903925285.1 Candidatus Hydrogenedentota bacterium
GCATCGGAAAGACCGGATTCCCCGCGCCATGCCCCTACTTGACAATGAAACGGAAGCCGACTATGTCTTCGACCGGTTTTACCCGAAAGAAGTGTGAGCAAATCATCGACCGGATGTTGGCTCTGCTGGACGATAACTATACCCCTTTACCAAATAGAGTCGCCATCTCCCGGCAGCGGCAAAGGAAGGCTGGCGGATCTTGTTTCCATAATCGCCACAGGTGTTCCCTGCAAGCCCGTGACGATGAGTGGATGTGCCGGGGAGAATCGAAAGAGGCTCACCTCTCTGATGATGACGGGCGCACCGCTCATCCTCCTCGACAACATTCCGCAGAATCGGATTCTCGACGACGCCGCGCTGGCCAGCATACTCACCACCATGCAACCCACCGACCGTCTTCTATATGGCCGCGCATAAATAACTCGACAATCAAGAGTCAAGGAAATGGGCGAAGTAGGGAGATGAGTGGGGCTGGTTGTTTTTGTATATCGTGAAAGTTGGAAAACAGGCTATGGCACAACGCTTCAGGGGTGTCGAAGTATTTATTATGGGTGACTTGCTTACGGGTATACCACCATATCTTCTCGGTCGCGTTGAATTCAGGTGAATACGGTGGGAGCAGGTAGACCTCTACTCGCTTTCGATTGTGAGCAAACCAGGAATACACTTCGGGTTTCTTATGGTAGGAAGCATTGTCTTGGATAAGATAAACGCGATGGCGGCGTTTATAGAAGGTCGGCAACAGCACTTCGTCCAAGAAAGAGATATAGCTGTCGGCGGTAAAGTACTCGGTTTGATGGCGGTAGGTGAATTGACCGGTAGCGGGACAGACCGCGCCAAGTATTTTCTGACTGTTGCGCTGTCCTTTGGTTGGGACGCGAGGTTGCGAATTGCGGACCGCCCACGTCTGATGCAAGGTGGGAGTCTGGCGGAAGGTGGCTTCGTCTTCGTGAACGATTAGGGCGTGTTCCGCGAGGGCTTTTTTTTTAGATTGGGCACGGTATAGCGCGTCCATTTGCGTTGCAGCGCCGGATCCGCCTGAACCAGGCGCGTGGTCGGACGCTGCACCGATAGGCCACTGTGACGCAGCAATTTGCGGACGTGCCCGGGATGATACACAACGCCGAACTCCTCGGCAATGACCTCCGCAAGATTAATCGAAGTCCAAATGCCCGTCTGCAGGCCATATGCCACCGGCCCGCTATCCACGATATCGCGTAGGCGCTGCCGATCCTCTTCGGTCAACAAGGTCGGTCGCCCTGCGCGATGCCCCTCCAACAATCCCTCTTCACGAAATGCATTCCACTGCTGTATCCAGTTGTGCACGGTAGCGCGATGTACTTCGAGCAAATTCGCAATCTCGGATACCCGATGCTTCTCCAGGCTGAGCAGCACCCCTTGAATACGCAGCGCCACCCGGGGCGCTTTGTCCGCCATCGCTTCTTTGCGTAGTTCAACAAGATTCACCTTGGTTTTCTTATTCCCCTTAGCGAATACATTGGGTAGCATCACGCACCTCCAAGTTGTCGTGTTACTTATGCGCGCATTATGGCATAGAGAACACGAAAATGCAAGCTGTTTAGTCGCAAAAAGGCGGGATGAGCCTTATTCTATAGGCTTTTGAAAGAAGGGTGTATTTTCTTGTTTCGGATCATGCCCGTATTTACAACGTGATCCGAATCTGTTGTCGATTTATTTATGCGCGACCATATAGGAGGCAACCAGATGGTATCGCTCAAGAACCACGCGGTATGGCTCATGACGGGCAACAATGTGCGTAGTACGCTGGAAATCGCGCGGCGAAGTGTCCGTATTCGGATTGATACCCGGACTGACCGTCCATGGTTGCGCAATGGTTTTCTACATGGCGATTTGCTGGACTGGGCGCGGCGCCAACGTCCGAGGCTTGTACAGGCGTGTATCAGCTTGGTGCTGGCATGGCTCGATCATGGACGGCCTCGCTGGCAAGGAACGCAGCTCGGTTCGTTCGAGGAATGGTCGGCTGTCCTGGGCGGTATACTCGACGTGGCGGGAATTCCCGGGTTCCTGCAAAATATTGAAAGAACGTATGCGAACGCGGACATCGAGACGGAAGAATGGCGCGCCTTGACGAACCTTTGGTGGGAACGGTTCGCGAATGCCCCTGTTAAGGCTTCCGATCTCCACGACCTGTGTTTACGGAATGACCTCCTGGCCGAAGTTCTGGGCTTTGGCGGAATGAGGTCCCAGGTAAGCCGGTTGGGCCGAGCGCTCAACCGTCACGTCGATAGATGCTTCGGCGATTTGCAGATTGTTCAAGAGCGGGGCGTCGCGCGCAGTTCGGCGCGGTACGTCCTGAAGAGACACGACTCCTGAAATAAGTAGACTTCGATAGACTTCCGAAACGGCCTTGCTGGATCGCAAATCATTGTCCAGCAAAGGGCTATCGGACGCCAGTAGACTTTGTAGACTTTTTCGCGCGTCCATGAGACAGCTTCATCGCGAAGGTCGTGTTGCTCCCGCCGTAGTCCTTTCATCTGAAACGTGGCCGGCAGTTCCACCGCTATGGCAATTAGAGAGCGATTTCCGCGCTGGGCTCGTTGATTGAAGGAGGCCCTCTGGACTTGGGTCGGTCCTGCCAAGTCAATAACGAAAGCCCGCGGATGTGGAGAAATCAAGAATGCTCGGCTGTATACGCAAACGTGACGGGAAAAAAGAACCATTCCAGTCCGCCAAGATCGCCTGCGCCATTTACAAGGCGGCGTTGGCTTGCGGTGGTAACGATTTCGCCCTCGCCGAGCGACTCGCAGAGCAGGTCGTCCAAGTCGTGGAACATGCATTCTCAGACACGATTCCCAAGGTCGAGGATATCCAGGACCTAGTCGAGAAGGTGCTCATCGAGAACGGTCATGCACGCACTGCCAAAGCGTATATCTTGTACCGTGAGAAACGCGCGAACACCCGCAATCTCGGCGGACTCATTGCTGAAACACGGCGGATGTTCTCCAACTATCTCAGCGAGGATGACTGGCGCGTGAAGGAGAACGCCAATACCCAGAAGAGCATCAACGGGCTCAACAATTACCTCCGCGAATCCCTCATTGAAAACAATTGGCTGTACGAAGTCTATCCCGTCGAGGTACGTCAAGCCCATCAAAATGGCGACGCTCACATTCACGACTTGGGGTTCTGGGGACCCTACTGTGCGGGTTGGGATTTGCGTCAATTGCTGATGGAGGGTTTCGGTGGGGTGCCCGGCAAGGTGGAAAGCCGGCCGGCCAAACATCTGCGCTCGTTTTTGGGGCAGATTGTAAACGCCACCTGCACGCTCCAGGGCGAATGCGCCGGTGCGCAAGCGTGGGGTACTTTCGATACGTATTGCGCGCCGTTCATTCGCTACGACCGTCTGAGTTACGACCAGGTTAAGCAGGCGCTTCAGGAGTTCATCTTCAACCTCAACGTCCCGACCCGTGTGGGCTTCCAGTGTCCGTTCTCGAACCTTACCTTTGACCTCACGCCGCCGGCAACGCTCGGAATCCAGGCGGTTATAATCGGTGGCAAACTTGTCGAGGCTGTCTACGGAGAGTTTCAGGCGGAAATGGATATCTTCAACTGTGCGTTCTGTGACGTCATGCTTGAAGGGGATGCCAAAGGCCGTGTCTTCACATTCCCGATTCCGACGATCAACGTCACCAAAGATCTCGACTGGAACTCGCCGGCTGTCGAGGCATTCATGCGGATTGCGTGCAAGTACGGGATTCCGTACTTCGCCAACTACGTTAATTCGGACCTTTCGCCCGAAGATGCAGTAGCCATGTGCTGTCGGCTGCTTTTGGACATTACCGAGCTTCGGCTGCGTGGTGGCGGGCTTTTCGGGAGCAGCCCCCTTACGGGTTCCATTGGCGTGTTCACCATCAACCTCCCGCGTATCGGATACTTGGCTAAGACGGAACAGGAGTTCAAGGAACGATTGCGAGCGTTGGTCAGGATTGGCGTGACCTCGCTCGAAATCAAACGCAAGGTCATCGAGACCCAGACTGAGAAGGGTCTCTATCCTTACTCGGAGCATTACCTGCGCAATATAAAACAGAAGAGTGGCCAATACTGGATCAATCATTTCAGCACCATCGGCGTCGTCGGGATGAATGAGGCGGCGATTAATCTGCTCGATGAGGACCTGGGAAGTCCCGAGGGACAACGCTTCGCACTGAAAATTCTTCGCTACTTACGCAGCCTCATCGTCGATGCTCAAGCTGAAACAGGGCATTTCTACAACCTGGAAGCGACACCTGCCGAAAGCACGGCTTATCGTCTTGCGCGCTTGGACAAGGAAAAATATCCAGACATCAGGACAGCCGGCGGAAGTACGCCGTATTACACAAACTCAAGCCAGTTGCCCGTGGGATACTCGGAGGACATTTTTCAGGTGCTCGAACTGCAGGACGAATTGCAGTCCCTGTACACAGGCGGCACGGTACTCCACCTCTATCTCGGAGAAAGCATCGAGGATGCGGCCGTCGCTAAGCGCCTCATTCGGCGAATCTTTGAGCGGTACAGGCTGCCGTATCTGTCTCTCACGCCCACGTTCAGTATCTGTCCAGACCATGGTTATCTTCGAGGCGAGCACACTGTTTGCCCGAACTGCGGCGCCGAGACCGAGGTCTGGTCGCGAGTCACGGGGTACTTCCGGCCTGTGGTGAACTTCAACGAGGGAAAGAAACAGGAATACCGAGACCGCGTGAAGTTCGTGCTGCCCACACCACCCGATGGAGAAACGTAAGGAACATGGA
>CAIYET010000846.1 GCA_903925285.1 Candidatus Hydrogenedentota bacterium
CGCATGGGCCGACGCGCTCGACATCGATTTCGACGAGGTGCTGACTCATGCGTACATCAGCGGGATTTGGCCGTTAGTGAGTGGGCTGGGGGTGCTGCCGACGGATTTCACCCTGGACCCGTCAGTGTGCGATATCAATGGCGGTTTCGATATCTCGGTATCGCCGGTGATCCTGTATCCAAATCATATTCTGGACGCCGATGAAATGGCCGTCATATCGGCCATTTTGGCCAATCCGGCGTTCAACCAGCGCGCGACGGGCGGCACGACTCATGACGAAATGCACGCCGCTTGGCGACACAACTACGCCCAATGCTATCACGATCTCGGCGGCGGCCTGGTGCCGCGCGGTCCGGAGAAACTGTTGGGACCGAATTCGCTGATTCCCGACGTTGACCTTCTCTTTACCGTCATGATGACGATCGGCGACAGCGACAGCCAAGCCTTTCCAATCATGCTCCTGAACGCGGTCGTTGGTAGCGAAACGGCCATGAACCTCATCCGCGATCCAAATCTGCACGTACCCAATCCGGACAACTACATCTCGATGCGCAAGTACATCTCTTGGTGCGGCAACGCCGACGGCGACTACGTCTCGAATCTGCACGAGTATCAGTACTATTACCCGCTGGGCGGACGGCAAGCGTATCTGAACGCCGTGCTTGACCCCGGCGTTATGACGCCGGGCTACACACAAGCCGAGCGTATCTGCGACGGTATAGGCGGTTTCCTCGGCGAGTACTTCGACGAGATGAACCTGACGAATCTCAAGATGTTGAGGAAGGATCAGCAAGTCGCGTTTAATTGGAGCAAGAGTTCGCCCAGTCCGGTCATTGGTCCCGATACCTTCTCAGTCTGCTGGACGGGCTGGGTAAAGCCGGATTTTGGGGAGGCCTACACGTTCTCCGTGCGAACCGATGACGGCGTCCGGCTCTGGCTCGACGGGAATCTCCTTGTCATGCTCGACAAGGATGGCCTCGTTGCGGAACCGTGGAGGGATCACGGGTCAGAAACGTTCTCGAGTCTTCCGCAGACGCTTGTTGCCGGACACGAGTATTTGGTACGGATGGATTTCTTTGAAAATGGCGGCGACGCGGTGGCCTGGCTGGGCTGGAAAAGCGCGAGCCAGACCGGCGACGAGCCAAAGGCCATCCAGGAGATGCAGGTGCGGCCCGGCCCGGGTATCGGCGACCGAGGCAAAGATTGGATTCGCAATCAGGCCAACGGCCACTTCTACAAAGTAACCGAACCGATGACGTGGACGGATTTTCGCACGCAGGCCCTGGCATGGGGCGGTTATCCGGTTACTATCAATAACGCAGCCGAGAATGAGTGGATACGGCTGATGTTCGGCGAATTTCGGGCCGACCTCTGGATGGGCGCAAACGACATCGCCACGGAAGGCGCCTGGGTTTGGGATCACGAAAACGCGAACTTTTGGAATGGCGTCTACGGTACCGGCGCCGTCGTGCCGCCATGGTATGCAGGCTGGAACCCCGTCGAACCGAACAATTCCGGCAACAACGAGGATTGCGGTGTGTTTCACTGGGAGGACGGAAAATGGAACGATCTCAGTTACACGACGATGTTGCCCGGACTCGTCGAGAGCGAGAGTGGGCACGTTACCTACCTCGGGCCAACGCCGGCCAACGGCGTCGCCTGGGAAGGATATAATTTTGAACTGCACGTCGAGGTGCGACATCCCTCCGGGAACGTCCTATATCAGTGGAAGCTCAACAATGATGACATTCCTGGTGCAACCGAAGCGGTCTGCCGCCTCAACCCGGCGCGCGTAGAAGACGAAGGCGCGTACACCTGTGCCATTACCGACGTCATTACCGGCGAGAGTCCGGACGTTATCGCTGTCGTGACGGGCTCGGTGCAGTTGACGGTTGTGCCGGCATCCGAACTGCCCGCCCAGCGCGCGCTTGGCATCGGTTTGCTGACAGGGATCTGCACATTGCTCGGCGGCCTACGGATCATTCGCCGCTACGGCCGAACTGCTTAGCGGTCTTCAACATACTATTGGCCTGCTTGTCCAACTGATGGCGCAGGCGGGCAGTTGATCGCGTATGCTGTTATTGTCCAGCGAAAGCGATTCCCAATCGCTATGATCGGGTGCCGCAGCCTACATTTCCGCAACCGCTCGCGCCGCGCGATGTACTATCATGGAGAACGTTGACAATGAGGAACTTGTTTCAGACGGCAGTATGGGCCACTTTTATGGGCTTACTAACTGTATGGTGCTCTTGGTGTCCCAGCACGGCATGGGCGGAGGAGACTCGCCTCGCCAAGGACGGTGCGACCGCAAACGTACTCCCGCTGGCCGCACACTCCGCAGCCATCCGCGGCGAAATCGTGCTGGCGCGCGCCAGCCATGATTGGATGTCGCAGCAAATCGAGGAGCCGTGCATTCTGTCCAACCCCAAAGTGCCGGGGCGGCTGATCATGTTTTACTCGGCCGTGTCGTCGTCGAACCGTGTCGTGGCGGCGATTGGCAAGGCCTGGGCAGATACGCGCGACCCGTTGCGCTGGTACCAGGACGACGCGAATCCAATCTTCCGGCCTGACGGGCACGGCTGGGATTCCTGCACCATCCGCCTCGACACGGTCCTCTACGTGCCCGAGGAAGACGCCTACTACATTTACTATTCCGGCACCACGGGTACCGTGCAGGATCGGATCGGCCTGGCGATTTGTCCGGCGGGATCCGACGGTTACTCGGGGGTGACTGCGGCTGCCATCGCCCGGTACGGCGCCGCACCCGTACTGGCCCCGGAGGCGACGGCGCCGTTTCACGAGGAAATGGCGTCCCAGGCTGCGGTCATGCGCGAGAGGAATGCCGCTACGCAACGCTGGGATTGGTACATGTACTACTCGTACCGCGGAAAGGATGGCATCTTGCCCGGCATCCGCCTCGCGACTTCGCAGGACGGCAAGACTTGGACGCGGCATTTCAACGGCGACGATCCGCGCGGCATGGGACAGATTTTCAAGTCCACGGCCAATGCCTACTACGAGTGGCACCAAGTTTTCAAGGTAGGAGCGACGTACGTGCTCTGCATCGAGGTGGGCGTGGAGCATGGTGCGCGTTGGCGACCGGGGCTGGCGGTCAGCACCGATCCAGTGCAAGGATGGACACAGATTGATCTGGATACTATGCTGCAGACGAAGTGGACCGGGCTTTATGAAGACCGCACGCTCTATCATGTCGCCACGCCGGCTCTGTACCTGATCGAAGCAAAGTGGTACCTATTTGCGCAGGCCTGCGGGCGGCCTGCCAACGACAACTACGGCGATGGCGAATGGGAGATGTGGGGCGTCGCCTGCAACTGCGTGATTCCCACGCGTCCGGGCTGTGCCGATCTGTATATCCCAGGACTGCCGACACCAGCGGGCGACGCCACCGGGAAGTAATCCCCAGCGGTCGGATCGAATGCGTATTCCTTGAATTCAAAGATTGGCAACTCTGGACTTGTCAATGATTTAACCGAGATAGAAGAATGGCGGAGAGGGGGGGATTTGAACCCCCGGTACACCTTTCAGCGTACACACGATTTCCAATCGTGCTCAATAAACCACTCTGACACCTCTCCGCGAATGGCAGGCGGATTATAGGGGGGCTACGCGCGCGAAGTCAATTGTTCGACGACAGGTTCTTGATGCAAAAAAACGCAGCACTCAGGTGAGGCTTTTCGATGAAGATGCTCCAATCGTGTATTATTGATGGTGCGGCGAGTTGACAGAGTACGGTTTTCCCCGTGGTTTCTGAGGAGATGATCATGTCCGTTTGCGCGTTGTTCTCGACCATTGTGATCTCGGCTGCCGCTTCGATGGATGTTCTTCCGCAGGAACCGCCGCCGGGTTTGAAGATGCGCGCGTATCTGAATGGGTTGGCTGAAACGGCGTTGGCGGTGCGGACGAAGGCGCGGGACGCATTGGCCGATCCGGCCTCCATTGCTGCGTATCAGGAGTCAATGCGGGCGTTTTTCTTGGAGCAGTTGGGACCGTGGCCGGAACGGACGTCGCTCGATGCGCAAGTCGTCGGCCAAGGCGAGGGCGAGGGCTATCGCTATGAAAAAGTCCTCTTCGAGAGCCGTCCGAAGTTCCATGTTTCCGCCGTCATGTTTCTGCCGAAGGGCGCGGGGCCGTTTCCTGCTGTGCTCGTACCTTGCGGCCACAGCAATAATGGCAAGGCGTATGAGCAATATCAGCGGGCCTGCATGTTGCTCGCTCGGA
>CAIYET010000847.1 GCA_903925285.1 Candidatus Hydrogenedentota bacterium
CCCACCGCTCGCTGAACAGCGCGCCATCGCCCATATCCTCGGCACACTGGACGACAAGATCGAGCTAAACCGGCGTATGAACGAGACCCTGGAGGCCATGGCGCGGGCGCTGTAGACGGCGGAAACAATCCGTCTAAAAATGACGGTCGAGTCGGGCAGATGATCCAATAATCATTTTCGCTTGGAGCGGCGTGGTGGGTGGACTGGTGGCGAAGTGTGTTCGCCATGCTCGAGATTATGTTTGTCGCGCCAGGAGTCGGCGTCGATCTCGACGCGATGACAGTGTTGGGCGAAGCGATCGACGAGGGCGACGATGCAGGCGGCGCCTGGGAAGATGGTTCCCCATTGTTTGAAAGCCAGGTTGGTGGTGATCACCGTTGAGCGTTGTTCGTGGCGACGGCTGACGAGGTTGTAGAGGATATCGGCGGCGCGATTGTCACATGGCAAATAGCCCAGCTCGTCGAGGATCAACAAATCTGGCTGGATGTAGCGCTTGAGTCGGCGCTCAAAGGCGGGGAGCGATTCCCGCTTTAGCAGGTCGGCGAGTACTGATGCCAGCGTCGAGAAGCATACGGTGAGGCCACGTTCTAGGGCGGCTTGCCCGAGGCATTGAGCTAGCATGGTTTTGCCGACGCCTGATTGCCCTCGTAACAGGACGTTTTCGGCCACGGAGATGAAATCGAGGGAGAGAAGGCGCTCGACGAGAACACGGTCAATTTTACGCGGATGGGACCAATCGAAACGGTCGATGGGTGTAAATCGACCGAGTTGAGCATCCCTAGTTCGCCGCGCAAGATTGTTGGCGTCGCGGGTGCAGCGTTCGAGGCTGACGAGCCCTGCGATGGTTTCGGTGGGGCCAAGGCGGCTCTTGTGAGCATGGGTAAGAAGAGCCGAAAGCGCGTCGCTCGACGAGCGAAAGCCGATTTCGCGAAGTGACTGCGCGATGTCTGGTTGCGGATCATTTGGCATCGTAGGTCTCCAGGTTATGGGGGATGACGTCGCGGTCGATGACGTGGTCGGGGAAGTTCATCTCGATGGGGACGGGGAGATTGCGCTCCCGCCGAATGCGCTCGCAGCAAAGGGCGATGGCGCCGCTATCGACGATTTCTCGTGAAACGGCTTCGCTCACGGCGAGGGAAAATATTTCATCGCCATAGAGGTCGAGGAGTTTGCTTGAGCGGCCGACCTGCAGCGAGAGGTTCATATTTCGGCGAGCCCAGCGATCAAGCAGGGTGGCGAAATTGGGAGCGACGAGGCGAAGCCGGTCACGGCCTTTGAAATCGGCCGCGGCCTTGCGCTCACGGATAAGCTCAGCGCGATGCGCGTGATCTTCGATGATTTGTTTTCGCCCAAAGCAGCGAGCGTGACGGGCAATTTCTGTTTGCCCATCAAGCAGGCGCACCGTCAGGTCATCAGCGACGAGAGTAATCGTGCGATGAGCATATTTTGTCGGCACCGAATAACGATTGGTATCGAGACGAACGAAGGCTTGTTTATCGACGGGAACAGGCAAGACCAGATCGGTCTCGGGGAGCACTGATGGCAGCGGCAAGAGGCGAGGTTGCTCCTCGCGCAGCACGTCATCGACAGTCTTGGGCGAAAGCTCGGTGTGTGGACGTCGGTGCGCAATCTCGGCAATGAATCGTTCAAGCGCCAGGTTGCCATCGGCGATACCGGTGATGGTTCTACCGGCCAAGAAACGCTCGCGCAGATACCGGATGCTCCGCTCAACTCGCCCTTTGTGCTCGGGGCGTCGGACGGCGCACAGGCGTGGCTGGACGTGCATCTTGCCGCAAAGATCGAGGAGCACGGGATGAAACCGCACGGCGTCACCCACACGTTCGAGGACGACGATCTTGGGATTGTCAAAGAGCCATTGACGAGGCAAGCCGCCCAGTGCCCGGGAGGCGCGCACCAGGGAGCGGCACAGTGAATTGACCGAAAGATCGAGGACGAATTCGCCCCACATCGCACGCGAGTGACTCAGTACGATAACAAAAAGCCAGAGACCGCGTTCACCGCCGCGAACTGGATACTTGCCGACGTACGCCCAATCGACTTGCGCCTGCTCACCGACGAGCGGCGTCGTGCGCAAATAGACCTCGCAACGTGGCGTTGGACGCACCGTGTGGACATATTCGCACAGGGTGCGCACTGCTCCTTGAAAGCCACGCTCACGCAGCATGTCGTGAAGACGCGTCGAGCGCAGTCGCGGATATTGTTTCAGCGTCTCGGCGATAAATTCGCGGTACGGGTCCACAAGCCGTGGCCTTGGCGTAGGCGAACCATCGGGATTCTGACCGAGGCCCAGAATGCGCAGGACAACATCCCGATGAAGCCCGAACTGCGTCACAATTGTGCCGACCTTCCAGTGCTCGGCATAGAAGAGCCTAATCACCTCGACTTCGATTTCCGGCCGCATCATCGGACACCTCTGCCGACGAGACGGCGCAGATCCGCGAACGGCCCCAAACGGTAGCGCTGCTTCAGGTTATGGATCTCAACATCAAAGTATTCGGTCTTGGTTCCGAAGCCGAAGCCGTCGCAAAGGTCCAGCCCGGACGAATACTCCCAGCCGTCCGCATAAACCACAGTAAACGCCGGTTGCCCGTACCACTTCGCCAGCGATTCGAGTAAGAGCGCCGCCGCGTGGGTGTTTTTCCTCGGCGACGGCAGATTGGCCTTGAGTAAGTCTATGTTCGCTATCCGCGCCAAGACCCGCGTTGAGCTCTTGGTCGGTTTCATCAGGACTGTCAATCGAGACATTGGGCACACTCCCGCCCAGGCTCGTGGGCAGGGCGACCATCGCTAAGGCCAGAGCTTGGGGCGCGCACACCATGTCAGGCGGAGCAAGTTCTTGTGTACCCTGATCCGTCACTTTTTTACGGGCGCGATACGCCGCCTGGTTTGCCGCATGGCGCATACGCCCATCGCGGGTTTTCTGGTATTTCTGATTCGCAATCCGGCAATAGATTCGCCGGGCGGTGGCGCGGCACGACTTGCCGCAATACACTTGCCCCCGATCGCACCATCGGCATACGTAGAAGATGCAGCCACAATGGCCGCAGCGCACTTCACGTAGGCTGCCGCCCTCGTGTCCTATCGATGCCGCTTGACGTTCCAGAGGGGACTATTGCTACACTTCCCCGTGGAGGTAGCAAATGTCCCGCAAAAGCCAACTCGCCCGTGTCGCCAAGAACCTTCAACGAGAAAAAGCCGCGGAGCAACGAATCACGGATCTCGTCCAGGACGCCACGGCGGTGATTACATGTTTAACCGAAGCCACCGATGATTTCGCTTACCAATGCGAGCGGCATATCGGCGATTTCCAATTGGACCTTTCACTCGCCCGCCTGGCGCGAGAGATTTGGAGCGGTCGTCCCGGCCCCGCTGAACAACTCGTCCAGACACTCAACGACCTCGTCCAAGAACACGAGCGCCATCAGCAGGTGCTTACCGACATCCAGGCCCGCTTCGAATCCCTCGTCGCCACTATCTCCGACGAGGAAAATCACCAGCACCTCGACCCTCCAGAAGCCTACAGTGATCGCGTCCGTAAATGTTTTATTCCTGACCTTCCATCCTCTACCTGAGCCACTCGCCGCAGCCGTTATGGCGACTCGACCGTCATTTTACAGCGGAATCACGCTGCCGTTAACAAGGGGGTAATAGGCGTCGCAAACCCATTGACTTGCCACATGACAGTTTGTGCAGCAGAGGCTTTGTCCAGAGGGACAGCCCGCCACGTGGCCTGCGCCGCTCTGCGTCATGTAACAGTTGTTGCCCGGCTTAAACTGCGGAAATGTTGGCCATTGGCATGCTGCGTTGCAGACGTACTGGCCGCAAGACGAGTATGGATAAGAAGGCGACTCGGCGCTGATCTCTCCCGGTGAACAACGTTCCCCCAGACACACGCCTAGCGACCATTGGCAGCCC